>NZ_JBNGPA010000037.1:0-54099 GCF_050589845.1 Carboxylicivirga agarovorans
GAAAACTAATTTATAAAAAAGACTTAAAACCACCTCCCCTCTCCTTCGTCGAGGTACTCCTCCTTGCCAGGAGGAGAGCTGATTTACAGCTTGAAAAACACTATATATGTGAATGTTTGAATCTTTTCGAACACTCGTGCGCACTGCTCCAGGTTGCCCCGGTTCATAAGGAAGACAAATCAGGAGTGTTGCCTGAAACAACACTCCCGATAATATATGCAACAAAAAGAGCCTTATTTATCAATACTACAGACCAAAAGCCGGATGAATTGCACCTCTTGTGCTAAAGGTCATTTCAGGATAATTAACGATACCCACCACATCGTCAGATTTATAAAGCTGATAAGTAAAATCCGCCATTTGTTCTGCCGAATGAAATGTACCAAATACAGAAGGGTCGATTTTATTGGCAGCTGTTTGGTTGGCAACATCAACAAACTCTGTTTCAACAGGTCCTGGAGCTAACACTTTAGCCTTCATAGGTAAGTTATTTGCCTTTAACTCCTGAGCCAATGATTCTGTATAAGATGCCACATAAAACTTGGTAGCCACGTAGGTTGCTGCGGTAGCCATGGTATAATATCCTCCTACCGATGCTACATTAATGAGTTGCGCCTCTTTGTTTTTGTAGTCTTTGGTGAACAAGGTCGACAAAATAGAAAGTGATTTCACGTTCAGGTCGATCATTTTGGTCATGTGCGGCAAATCAACATCCCACAGAAAATTGAAGTTGCCATAGCCGGCATTATTGATCATTGCAGTCAACTCAAAGCCTTTCACGTTTTCATACAATTTATAAGCATTTTCTTCAATAGAAAGATCCGAGTCAATCACTTCAACCTTAACCTGGTGTTTTGCTTCAATGTCATTTTTAAGTTCATTCAACGCATCAAGCCTGCGAGCCACAACAATTAGATTGTGCCCCTCTTCTGCAAACTTATACGCCATTGCCTTTCCTATTCCGGAACTTGCTCCGGTAATTAATGTGTAATTCATATTCATAGCCTTTTAAAATTTGATGATTATTCAATCTTCAGGATCAATTAAATTTGATACAGCAAAGTAAGTTCGTGTCACAGGCTTATCGCTTATACATTTTTACAGAAGACTTACACATTTTTACGTATGCAAATTCCATGAATTATCGGTTAACGTATTCATCAAGCCAAACAGAAACAGCTATTGGCATATAGCCTTACTGAGAGTTGTTTTATTCAACAAATCCTTCAACAAGTTCGGCTATATTGTCGCTTATCGCAACATTTTTAATGTGGGAATTATCCTATGACCTGATGGCATTCAAAGATTAATTACTGTTTGGCGATAACATTAAACAAGTCATTAATCAATAAAAACTTATTATCTCTAAACCTCGCCCTGTAAGCATTTTATGGTTATTTAGCGCATAACTAATACTCACGGTGAATTTTTTAAATGCTACTGTTTTGATTATATTGTCAATCAGTATTAGTGGAAGAACCTTGGGTGTTCTGAATACTGTAACCTATACATATGACATTACAAGCATATACGACTATATTATACAAGCTTTTTGCCAGCATCGCCTTTTTCACACTGCTGCCCGAAACAAGTTACAGCACTGATATTTATTGGGACGAATCGTTTGAGAAATTATCGATTGGCAATAAGGTTGATCTTCTGGAAGACGCTTCAGGATCCATCAGCTATTTGGATATTACTTCGGGTAAGTATGATCAGCTATTTAAGCCCTCAGATAAAATAAACCTCAGTCTAGGTTATACCGACTCCTATTACTGGTTGCGATTTACAATTGATAACCAGAGCCGGTACATGGCTTTTTTAGAATTGGCACAGGCAGGTTTGCCCGTGGCTGACTTATATTATCAAGATGACAACAATGTAATACAACATATTAAGGCCGGTTATCAGCTTAATATCCGGGATAAACGGGTTAAACATTCTTACCAGGTCTTTCCCTTGCCTGAAGGTAAAAGAACTTACTATGTCAGGTTAAATACCAACTCAGAACCTATACCAATCAACTTATATTCCCTCGAAGGATTTACCTTATCGGCCAATAAGCAAAAGATCGGCTATGGAATTTATCTGGGATTAATGTTATTTGTGGCACTCAACAGCATCTTTTTATTTATCTCACTTCGAAAAGGACTGTACCTGTTTTATTCACTTATTGTGCTTTTATACATCAGTTATTCAGCAGTTGTGATCGATGGGTTTATCGTCTATTTTGTTCCCGGTGTTAACCTGAAGTTTTTGTATACAACCATTCCATTCATAGGCATTGTTTTGCAAACCATCTATTGTATTGTATTTCTTGAGCTTAAAAAATACTCACTTAAGACATACAAGGTTATCAAAGGCCTAATTATCTACTTTACCGTCTGGATGATAATGCAATTCTTTTTGTCCTTTCCTTTGGTGCAACCCGTCAATACGGTTCATGCCCTTATATCCTTTGGCATAATGGGATATGTAGGATACAAAGTGTATAAAAAAGGTAATCAGCTGGGAAGGCTTTTCGCCTTTGCCTATTTGATCTATTTCCTCCTTGTTGCCGTACAGGCTATTTATATCAACACCGGCAGCCCGGCCTACATCGGAGGTCTGAGTTATGTAGCCTATGCAACCCTGGCTGAAGCCATATTGCTTTCTTTCCTGTTGTCGCGCCGCTTTGAACTGGAAAAAAGAGGTATAGAGGATGAAAAGCTGGCTGCTCAGCAAAAAGTGGTTGAAAAGACCATGGAAAATGAGCGAATCATCAATGAGCAAAATATAAAACTTGAACAAGAGGTTGCCAAAAGAACCATAGAACTTGAGCAAAATAATAAAAAGCTACGAGAGATAAACCGTGAAAAAGAAGGTATTGTAAATGTGGTTGCGCACGATCTAAAATCTCCCTTATCAACCATTATCAGCTTTACTGATCTTATAAAACACGAAGGCAGCTTAAGCGCTAAGCAAGAGGAGTATATCACAGTTATCGACAAGGTTCTTTGCGATGGAATGAACATTATTGACGACCTTATGGACAGTCATTCAGATGATGTAGATTTTAATAACCCTGCACTTGAAGAGTTCGAGATCAAAACCTTTATAAACGAATGGGTAAAAACCTTTGAGCAGCAACTCAAACGCAAAGAGCAACGATTAGTACTTAGCGTTGATGTCGTAAATCCTTTAATGACCAGCAACAAATTGTTATTGAGTCGGATCCTGAATAACCTGCTTTCAAATGCCATCAAATTCTCTGATATGAAGCAGGAAATTCACGTTTCTGTAAAAGAGTTTGACTCAAGGCTCGAATTCTCAGTAAAAGATTTCGGCCCCGGTATCAGTATTGATGATCAGCAAAGGATGTTTAAACAGTTTCAAAAATTATCTGCCCGCCCCACTGCGGGAGAGAGCTCCAATGGACTTGGTCTATCAATAGTTAAGCGCCTGAGCCGACGTTTAAATGCCAGGATAATACTGAAAAGTAATGTTGGAGAAGGCTCTGAATTTATCATCCGTTTTTCAAAAAACATGCGACAGTAAATTTATTACTCGCTTAAACTATCCTGCACAACTGTAGCTGCAAGGGCAACACATTGCTTACAGCTTAGTTTTCCGGTCCTTTTAATCTCACGACAGCGTCTGCTTCCTCCCTTCATCTCAAAGGCAGCATTCAATGTGTCTAACTGAGGCGTATTATCCAGCAACTGTTGTGCTGCATACAATGCCCCACAATAGCCATTTTCAGCCCTTCCTCCGCCTTTTCGCCGTGCTTCATATATTATCTGCTCAGAAGTGTTGAATTCGGCCTGAAAAGTCTTAAAAATCGCCTGTGCGCAATTATACATTTCTTTTCCGTGAAAGAGTTCCAGAGCTTGTTTTATTTTCATATCAATAGTTAGTTGACTCTTACTTTTTAAGGAAGAGCATTTTAAATCCTGACACATTGCCTTCAATGTGCCGTTTAGCAATGTCTTCATCGATCATATACCGGAAAGTGCTGAATATGTACACAAACAAAGTACCTGTAATGCTTGCTAAAATCCATTCGGCCCTGGGAAGCAAACAAGATACCACTGTCAGTATAAACACGATACCGGTGTTCAAAAATATATATTTCCTGATCTTTGGAAATAGAATATAGTAAGGAATCTGTTTGCCTAAGAAGAAAATTATAACCCCAACAATGGCCAGAAAGCGAAATGTGCCGATTTCAAGGTCGTTAAGAATAGCATGACGAATAAGGTTGGCAATTACAGCCAGCCCCATGTACAAGAGTAAGTTAGGAAAAATGATAAGATAGGCTTTTTTAATGTTTTTATTCTCGGTCAAAAGATAGATGAAGTCAAAAAGAATCCACCATATACCGCCAATGAGAATAAATCCAGTTACAGAGGCGAAAATATTGAAAGCATTCCATGCAATGCCCTGCAAGGTATTAGACAAACTAATGACCGACTCTCCCAGTAAAATTATAATTAAAAGACCTGAACGCTCAACAAGGTGCTCACTGTGAATTTTGGCATGTTCCATCTTTCTTCCTAAAAGCGGTGGTAAAAACAGATCAAGAAATATACTGAGGTAAACGATTCCATACCTGATATCATGATCAATAAAAACAGCGCTAAAACCCAGGATGGTATTGATCAGGTATACCAGACCTAACATTTTGGCATGTCTGTCGTCGTTCTCATGCTTTTTCTGAGACATCATGTATAAAACTGCAATTATCAGTCTTATAAGCGAATACACAGTGATAAATCCATAGAATATTCTATCGAAATCCACATCAATAAATACAGATAAACCAACCATCAGCAACATGATAACAAGGGTGACAATTCGGTGGTTTCTGCTATCGGTATCATACAAGTTACTATAGACAGTATGGTTAGCCCATAGCCACCAGACAGGTATAAACACCAATGGGAATTTAATAATGTAATTCCAGTCCAGATGACCATGGTGTGTATGAGCCAGCATATGGGTAATATTGCTGATTACCACAACGAAAATAAGGTCAAAGAACAGCTCAAGCCAAGTAGCTTTTCTGTCCTTTAGGAAATATTGTAATTGCTTCATTGACAATGCGATTGAATCTTACTACTTATAGTTCTAATTAATATACCCCGTAATTCAGGCTTAAAGCATTTGATTGACACCGGCTATTTGGATAGCAGGTGTCAATTTCAGTATCTGATATTTATCTGGCAGGTATAATCATCATTTAGCTGAACCGGCTTTGATTGCAGAAAGACATTCTCCGAATATAATACCACATGACTTATCCCTTACACAATCAGTTTGAGACAATGCCTGCAGATCAAATGAGCTTAATGGGCGCTCAGCCGACAGGGCAACGATTGATTTAGGATGACCAACGCAACCATGTCGCCCGGCTTCGTATTCTACTGATTTAACGATTTTCTCACCATCAACTTCCGCCATATTTACCTGCCACTCTTTGTAGCAGGTATTCTCATTGCTTTTATCAAAGGTCACCGACCATTCTTTAATATTTTCCATCGTATTGTTGTTCATTTTGTTATACTATTAACCTCGTTTTGTAACTACACGCACTTGTGTAAACTGGCGATGCCCATCAGGGGAACCATGGTAGCCAAAGCCGCTTTGTTTGGCTCCAACCCAAGGAGTGTCTCCAATACCTCCAACGCCCTGGTTGATTCCTACCATACCGGCTTCTAATCTATTCGCCACTTCTTCTGCCTGATCACCTCCATATACCGACGCACCCAGACCAAAGTCGCTGTTGTTGGCACTTTTAACCGCTTCATCAATATCTTTGTATCTCGAAATACAGATAACGGGACCAAAGGTTTCTTCGTTTGCGATTAGCATATCCGGTTTAATATCAGCCAATACCGTAGGTAATATATAACGCCCGGGATGATCTTTTCCGCCCAGTAGCACCCTTGCTCCCTTATCTATAGCATCTTCAATGTGCGACAGAATAATTGAACGCTGTTTATCATTTATAATAGGTCCTACATCAGCATGTATATCATTCCAGGCTCCTACCTTGTATTGACCGGCTATATTAACAAGCTCCTTCTCAAACTCATCAGCCACCTTTTCATCAACATAAATACGTTCGGTGGCAATGCACATCTGTCCTGCATTTTCAAGGCTGTTGGCCACTGCAAAATACGCAGCCTGCCTGATATCAGCATCGTTCATCACGATCAACGGATCTTTGCCCCCCAGCTCCATTACCAGGCGCTTCAAAGTACCCGCTGCATTTCGCATGATATCCTTGCCAACTGGTCGTGACCCGGTAAATCCAATCAGGTTAACATCTGCCAAAACCAATGCTTTGCCTTGTTCCTCTGCACCGTGTACTATTTGCAATACGCCATCAGGCAATACCTTATTGAACGTTTCCACATAAGCCTGAGCAATTAACGGGGTTTCTTCCGAAGGCTTAAAAACCACCGTATTACCAGCTGTCAGTGCAGGAATGATCATCCAGTGTGCCATGGACATTGGATAATTCCATGGAGCAATGATGGCACACACCCCCAAGGGATTATACTGCATCTGTGTTTCACGTCTTCCACCTCTGAA
Organism: Carboxylicivirga agarovorans; assembly: GCF_050589845.1. Taxonomy (NCBI): domain Bacteria; kingdom Pseudomonadati; phylum Bacteroidota; class Bacteroidia; order Marinilabiliales; family Marinilabiliaceae; genus Carboxylicivirga; species Carboxylicivirga agarovorans. The sequence continues at coordinate 6,580 of NZ_JBNGPA010000037.1, forward strand.
AAACTGCGTTTTAATGGCTTCCTGAACTTCTTTGGCACGATACACCGCATCAGATGCACAGCTGTAAACCTCTCCATTGCCCCGACTAATGTCTTTGCCCATTTCCCGACTCAACAATTTACCCAGCTCCTGTGCCCGTTCAGATAATGCTTTGCCAGCTTTTCCAATGTATTCGATCCGCTCATTAACACTTAAAGCGCCCCATTCCTTTTGAGCCGTATGAGCTTTCTCCACAATGGATGCAATATCATCAATTGAAGTAACATCTACTTCTCCAACCAATTCCCCGTTACTGGGATCGTATGATTTTAGTTTTGTTATCATCTTACCTGGTAAGCTACTATTTAAATAAATCGTTTCATTAATTCATCAATCATCCTATCGGCATTTTCATTGGTAATATGATGCTGTGCCATGGTTTGCTGAACACGCTGGCGGCGTACCGGATTTTCAAGATCCTTTGTGGCATTCATAATGCCAGTACGCCTGCCCACACTAAATAATACCTGTTCATCACGGCTTAAATCAAGATACCACTGCAGAACCTTAATCATTTTATTTTTATCCCCCGGCAGTTGACCTTCCACCTCTTCCAACAGGTTGAGAATATGATCGCTTTTAACAACACTGTTTATGCCATAAAGGTGCTTGATCATTATCAACAACTCCCTGGCCATCACTGCATCATTGGTGCGTGTAAACGTACCATTACGGTAATCCTCCGCCAGCTCTGTCTGGTCAGGTAAAGCCAGGGTGCGGATTCGTATAAAGTCAGGATTAATCTGATTCAGCGCATCAGCTGTTTCAAGAGCATTTTGCTCTGAATACTCCATGCCACCTAAGCCTGGCATATAATATTCGCTTAACTCCATGCCTGCTCTTTTTACTTTTTGTCCCGCCAGTATATGCGCAGACTTATCTGCCCCTTTTTTAACCAGCTTTAATATTTCATCACTTGCCGATTCCATACCAATATGTATTCTGTTTAAACCAGCCTTTGCCATCTGCTCAAGATCTGCATCAGCAATACGTGCAATGGTGTGTGAGCGTGAATACGAGGTAATGCGCTCCACCTGCGGAAATAAACGCCTGATATGCTGCAGAATGGCAATCATATCATTGGGTTTTATAATTAAGCTGTTGGCATCTTGCAGAAAAATAGACTTCATGCCGTTCTGCATCCAGTTAAGCGCCTGATAGTAGGCCCACTCTCCTTTTGTGCCCATATTCGTCTTCAGCGATTTCAATGCAGCTTGTTCTTCATTATCACTTTGTTCTTGAGCCCCTTGAAGAACAGTAATATATTGATGCAGCATATTCAGATCCTCGATAATATGCTCTTTGGGTCTTAAGCTGAATTTCTTCCCTTTGTACAAAGCACAAAACCTGCACTTATTCCACGGGCAGTTTCTCGTTACCCTTATAAGCAGGCTATCTGCCTCACTGGGCGGACGAATCGGACCTACTTCAAAGCCTTTATATTCCTCCGCCATTCTTGCCTGACATTCCATTTTAATGCTTTCTATTTTATAGAAGGTTTGACTAAAGTATCGCCCTCGGTTTATTATTTTCTTTACTTTTTTAATACTGCCATTAAATCATCCGGTTCAGGCCTGATTGTATAGTCCGGATTGCTTTCGGCAAACCTGATAATGCCGTCCTGATCAATTAAAAAACGCGCAGGCATTGGCAATGACCATTCCTCATCTCCATGGTATTCATTCAATGGAATGTTGAATACATCGCGATACAGCTCTTTTAATTCATTTGGTATAAAGAACTTTAGACCAAATTGCTCCGCCACCCCATTACTTTGATCCATCAGGATATCAAAGTTTAGTTTTTGTGTTTCTATTATTTTTTTCGAATGGATTTCTTTCTCCGGAGAAACAGCGATCATTGCTCCGCCCAATTCCTCTATTTCAGGAACATATTTTTTTAAGTTAGCCAGGTCAGTATTACAATACGGGCACCAAAAACCACGGTAAAATGTGATAATAAGAGGGCCTTTTTGGTATAATTCTGAAGCTTTAACCAGTATACCATCCTGATTGGGCAATTCAAAATCAGGTATTTTATCTCCCACCTTCAAGACCTTCTCCTGAATACCTGATTCTTTCAATTGCCTGGTAGCCTTGTGCATAATATCAACATATCGCTGAGGCATACTACCTTCAATTCGTTTTTGCAAGCTTGCCAATCTTTCTTGAAATGTCATTACCACTTATTTTTTTAGAATTAATTATTGCTTATCTGAGTTTCAGACAATGCTTTTATTACCACATCTTCCATGTGCTTATTGAGCCGTTCAATATCATTCTTAACCTGTGGACTTTTAATTACATTGAACGCGCCGAATGACTTTAGTGGTTCCATACCGCAAAACTGGTTGGTCTTATGCATATGAAACAGAAAATCCTCCAGGTCCCGCCCTTCAAAAAAGCCGTCCGCATCATTAAAAGCTTCATATGGTGCATTGCTTGTTATTGAGAACATGTATTTTTTACCATTCATCATGCCATTGCCATATCCGTACTTTTGCGCTTCATCACCAATACCGAAAAATACCCCATGCGCATACACCTGGTCAAGGTATTTTTTCATCATGGCAGGTGTGCTGAACCAGTATATCGGGAACTGGAAAATAATTAGGTCAGCCGCCTTAAACTTCTCCTGCTCTTCTTCGATATCATAACCATCCTTAATAACAGTAGTGGTAATTTTGTAATCACCTTTTAGTTTGTTTTCAATAGCAGATAACATGGAGCTATTGAATTTCCCTTCAGCAAATGCGTATGGTTCATGACCATTAATCAGTAATACATTCTTCATATTAATCGATATTTTAAAATTATTAATCAGTTTAATTCGTTTTTGACGATGTAAAGTAAACTAGATTCAATATATTTGCAAAACAGAAAATTTAGATCACATTAATCGATATTTCCGATCATGAATATTCAATTTATAAAATACTTTGTAGTATTAGCTGAGACACAAAACTTTACAAAAGCAGCAGAAAAGATGTATGTTGTACAATCGACCTTTTCAGCTGGTATTAAGAAGCTGGAGGAACATTTGGACTGCCAGCTGTTTTACAGGGATAAACGCAATGTAAGACTCACTAGTGAAGGCTTCACACTATTGCCAAAAGCCAAAAAGCTCTTATCGCTCTGGGGGGCTATTGAATCAGAATTTCTTCACTCGGAAGACAGGGTATTACGCATTGGTGTCATCTCGCCTTTGATACCTGATGCCTACGTGCCACAACTTAAAAGCTTTCAGGATATTTTTGGGCAGTTTAAAGTCCATATCACAGAAGACAAAAAAGCTCAACTCTACGAAAAGCTATCAAAAGGCGATATTGATTGCATATTTATTGAAGATGAAAAGGTGGATGAAAAGCTTTACGACAAGCGACTGGTTTATGAGGAAGTTCTGGATATAGCTGTTCCGGTAAGTCACCCGCTGGCCATTAAAGATAAACTTGAGTTGAAAGCACTGGATAAGATGCCATTTATTGAGCGATGCAATTGTGCTTTATTTAATGAGGTACAGGAAGCCTTTACAGCTAAAGAAATTGATGTTACACCTGTGTTTACAGCGCACAGCAACGATACCGTATCTGCCCTGGTCAATTCAGGTGTTGGTATCTCTTTGATGTCGAAACCAAACAAAGCCATTGATGGTGTGAAGTTTATATCTATCTCAGATGCCAGTTTCAAACGGAAGATCATCTTCGTTTGGCGAAGAGACAATGATTCAGTAGCCTTGTCTAATTTTTTGTCGGTATAGCATCATTGCCACCATCACCTTACTTGATAAATAAAGCCATTGGTCAACAAATAGGGTCAGATTGTAAATTAAGTAGCTAAAAAATAATGTATTATTTAGCGAGCTGCTTACTTTTAAGCTTCTAACTCATTTTATAAATCTACACAAATGGTAATTTACGGATGGCGTACATCGCACATTAAAACAGAAGGAAATACGCAATTGACCTGCCCGCATTGCGGTGAAAAAGGTGGAATTTACAATAGTGTATATGGCCGTTATGTTCATATATTCTGGATTCCTACCATATCAATTGGAAAAACAGGAGCAGCTCAATGCCAGCATTGCAAAAAGGTATATGAACCCAAAGAAATGAACGATGATATGAAGCGCTCATATAAAACTATGAAGGGCGATACACGCATTCCGTTCTGGCACTTTTCAGGTGCTGCCGTTATTGCTGTGCTTATTGGTTTATTTGCCATAAACGATAAAGTTGAAGCACAGGATGAATTGGAGTATCTGAATAATCCCATGGTTGGCGATGTATATGAATACGAAGCTGATAATAACGAATACTCCACTTTAAAAGTCATTGAAGTGAGCAAAGACAGTGTGTTTTTCATATACAACAATTACACCTATACGCAAAAATCCGGTATTGAGATCATTGATGTTGACACCTGCTATTCTGATGAAGCATATATGGTTTCTCGCGAAGAATTGATGGAAATGTACAACGAGGGAACCATCTATGATGTTAACCGTAAATAACGGCTTTTAAAGATTAGGTGAGACTTAAGGAAGGACAGCAGCTTCCAGTCCATCACGCAAAAAAATAAAAAGGCGCAAAGTACGCAAAGGACTGATATAAAATAATCATCACTTTGCACGCTTTGCGCTTTTATTTATGGTATTTATTGAAATATACTATTCAACTATCTTCTATTTCCTTTTTACACCTCTCACAGCCGCTGCTTCCAAGGGGTTATCGGGCCAGTGATGCTTTGGGTAACGTGCTTTCAGTTCTTTTTTTACTTCGAAATAGGCATTGCTCCAGAAGCTTTTCAGATCATTGGTTATTTGCACCGGTTTAAATCCGGGTGATAAGAGGTGCATCAATACCTTTACCTGGCCATTATTAACGGCAGGCGTATCTGTCATGCCAAACACCTCCTGCAGTCGAACAGCTAATACGGGAGCTTCTCCGTTACTTTGGTAATTGAGCTTAATATTGGAACCACTGGGTACTTTAATGCGCTCGGGTGCCAGCTGTTCCAGCCTTTGTTGCAGCTCATAATCCAAATGATGCTGCAACACCATTTTAAGCTCAATCTTCTTTAGATCATCCGGTTTCTTTATATCGCTCAGGTAAGGCGATAACCAACTTTCATTATCTGCCAATAAAGAGTTTGTTGATACATCGGGCCAGTTGTAATCCGCATCCCATTTTCTTAAGCTCAAAACACGGTTTTGCCATTGAGTCACTTCCTTATCAAAGTTTAGAAGCCAGCTCCCCTCCTTTTTAATAGCATTAGATATAGCCTTTATTTTCAGGCTTTCATCATAATCATATAAAGCCTTACTTTGTAACACAATGCTACCAATACGCAACTCAGTCAATGCTTTGAATCCACCTCGTTTGGTGTCCCAGCTAAGCGATTCAACAGTTTTCACCATTGGAGCTAAGTCCTGCGGGTTCAAAGGCGAAGCCAGAAATATCTTTCCAACACCTTCGCGCGCATTCACATTGGCAATTGCCAACCAGCTTTCATGGGCCAGGTCATCCTGATGACCAGCAGCGGCAATGCTTCCATTGGCCAACTTAAACTGCGCATTGTTTCCCGGTTTGGCATGGGCAATACGTTCAGGAAAGGCAAATACCAGTAATAATCCTGTTTCATAAGGATCAGGGACAGCATTCTCTTCATTAATGGATAAAATGCGACGGTATTGCTCTGCTATTTTGGCAATACGGCCCAATGGTTTGCTTTTTAATTCACCTTTTCGATGTCGCCTTAAAGCTTCTATCCTTGCGTTTAAGTCAATTCCGGCTTCTTTACCCAAGGGGTCCCGCTCTTCCAGTAAAGCAGCAATATCGCAGGCTAAGGGAGCCAGATCTTCCTCTTCGGCCATTAATAACATGTGCGCGAGGCGCGGATGACATGGTAATTTATGAATGGCTTTACCATGCTCTGTAATGCGGTTATTGTCCAGGGCTTCGAGCTGATGCAGCAATTCCCGGGCCTGAGCCACATGTCCTTTGGGCGGAGGTGACAACCAGGTTAATTTACTGATATCCTCCACACCCCAATGTGCCATTTCCAAAACCAGGCTGGCCAGGTCGGCTTCTTCAATCTCCGGAGTACGGTGTTCCTGCAATCGATTATGCGTGCCTTTGGTCCACATGCGATAACACACCCCCGGTCCTAATCGACCAGATCGTCCTGCACGCTGGTCGGCCGAATCAAGGGTGATGTCAACGGTTTCAAGCCGCGATAATCCTGAATTGGGATTGAATCTGAGTGTCCGGCTATAACCACAATCCACCACTACCTTTATCCCTTCTATGGTCAAACTGGTTTCGGCTATTGATGTAGCTAATATTATTTTACGTTTCCCTTCTCGATGGGGCATTATCGCTGCATACTGCTTATTGGGGGGTAACTGACCATATAGTGGATGAATGGATATATCACGATGTTTCCTCTTAAGCAAGGCTTCACATGCTCTTATTTCCCCTTCACCAGGCAAAAACACAAGTATATCACCATCCTGCTCCTTAACGGCTTTAGATACAACACGAGCCGTTAATTCAGGGAGCATCGTTACATCATTCTCTCCTTCATATTTGATATCAACTGGGTACTGGCGCCCTTTACTGACTACCGATGGTGCATTCAGCAATTTCGTTAATTGAGGCATATTCAATGTGGCTGACATGATCATAAGCCTCAAATCACCTCTTAATACCTGTTGTGCTTCACGCGACAGAGCCAGTGCCACATCGGCAAACAAACTACGCTCATGAAACTCATCAAAGATAACAAGGCCAACACCTTCAAGCGCATTATCACTTTGAAGCATGCGCGTTAATATGCCTTCTGTAACAACCTCCAATTGGGTGTTATCACTAACACAGTTATCGAAACGAATGCGGTAACCTATTTTATTTCCTACCTTTTCACCAATTAAATCGGCCATCCGCATGGCAATGGTTCGTGCAGCCAAACGCCTTGGTTCCAGCATAATTATTTTCTGCCCGTTCAGCCAATTTTCATCCAAAAGAGTCAAGGGTAACAGAGTACTTTTACCGGCACCCGGAGGTGCATTGACAATTAATGTATTACCGCTGCTTAAATGATCTTTAACGTCATCAATTACCTCTGTAATGGGTAAATCTATATCATAAGGATTAAAACTCACGCTCTGCTAATTTGCTGCAAAAGTAGGGAAATAAATTGTGTAAATTAATTTGTACTTTCGTTTGAATTCTAATCAAACAAAATGTTTATATGACCAGACTTATCAAAATCTCCATTCTGGGAATGATCATAGCTTTGCCAACTACCTTGGTCAAAGGACAATCAACACAGTTATTCTCACCAGCTGATTCTGTTGCCAGGCTTGAAATGCGTTATTTGCATCCTTTTTATAAATTGGTAGACAAGCAGGGCATGCTTAGTGGGGTCTATGATTTTTCAATATCCTATCCGATTAACAGTAAATGGAATATTCAAGCTTCTGTACCACTACTATTTGCCAAATATGATGTAACTAATTATTATGGGTATGGCGGTGGCTATGGATATGGCGACAGTCATACTGTTTCTACAATAAAAGACAATGCCATTGGAAATATTATGCTTGGCATTAACGCCAACAGCTTTTTTAATAATAGTCGGGTTTTTAGTTTTAATCTACAGCTGTTTTTACCAACAGCTCAAGACGATAATGACGCAGTTGATTATGCCGTCTATGCTAATTTATATGAACTTCAAAAGTATTTTAGTGATGTTACATCAGTAACTGCGAAAGCTACCTATGCGTACATCCCCGGGTCTGGTTTATTTTACTCACTAAGTAGTGGTGCAGTTTATTTAATTGCAGGCTCTGATTCAGGTTTTGATAACGACTTTTGTTTAAGTTATGCCTTCAGTGGTGGGTATAAAATAAATAAACTTGCTTTTGGTATAGATTACCTTGGATTCATCAACCTGACAAATGATGTTTTTGATGATTTCAGAGATCGTATGTTTGATGCTTTAACTATTGGAGCTCATTATTCAATTGGCAATTTTGAACCATCATTATTCTACTCTGTATATACGAGAGATGATATAAGAGATGTTATTTCGGGCACATTGGGTATTAAACTGGCTTATCGATTTGCGAGATAAAACAATAAAACCTGTCAGTATCTGAATACCTGACAGGTTTTATTATATACTTAAGATAGAATTATCTATTCTTCTATCCCATAGTCTTTTCCAAACTTCTCAACCACATAGTCAATATCCTTATCACCGCGCCCCGAAAGGTTAACCAGAATCGTTTGATCCTTCGATAAGGTTGGAGCCAATTTCATGGCATATGCAACAGCATGCGAGCTTTCCAATGCCGGGATAATGCCTTCGTTACGTGCCAGTTGCATAAAGGCATCAATGGCTTCCTGATCATTGATAGCCTTGTAACTTACACGCTCAATATCTTTTAGATAAGAATGTTGTGGTCCCACACCCGGGTAATCAAGGCCTGACGCAATTGTATTAACCGGTGCCGGTTCGCCGTTTTCATTTTGTAATAAATAGCATTTAAAACCGTGAATCATACCAGGTTGCCCAAGCGTTAGCGTGGCTGCATGGTCACCGGTTTCAAAGCTTGTTCCGGCGGGCTCGACACCATAAATATTAACTTGCTCATCTTGTAAAAATGCTGTAAACAAGCCCATGGCATTGGAACCACCTCCGACACATGCCACCAGGTGATCGGGCAATTTACCGGTCATTTCATTAAACTGCTCTTTGGCTTCACGGCCTATAACCGCCTGGAAGTCGCGTACCATCATTGGGAACGGGTGTGGCCCCACCACCGAACCAATGGCATACAACTGGTTAACCGGATCTTTCAGGTAAGCTTCAAAAGCAGCGTCAACAGCCTCTTTTAATGTTTTTAAACCATGTGTGGCAGGAATAACATTAGCTCCTAATATTCGCATCCTCACCACATTAGGGTGTTCTTTATAAATATCTACTTCACCCATGTAAATGTCACACTCCAGTCCAACCAGTGCCGCTGCCGTTGCAAGGGCTACACCATGCTGTCCTGCACCAGTTTCGGCAATTAGTTTTTTCTTACCCATCTTTTTGGCCAGAAGGGCTTCGCCTAAACAGTGATTGATTTTATGTGCTCCAGTGTGATTTAAGTCTTCGCGCTTGAGGTAAATTTGCGCACCGCCCAGTTTATCAGAAAGGTTTTTGGCATGGAATACCGGTGAAGGACGGCCTGTGTAGTGTTTTTGAAGGTAGTACAATTCTTCTTTAAACACCGGATCGTCTTTAATTTTCTCGTAGGCGTCGGTAATCTCCTGTATCACAGGTTCCAGCATTGGCGGTACAAAACGGCCACCATATTCGCCGAAAAACCCTTCTGCATTGGGCATTACCTCACCATTTAAAAGTGATTTGTTCATTAATTTGTGTTTTGGGGCACATTGGCCCGTTGATTATTATTAAAAGAAAAGCCGCAGGTGGAATTCCTGCGGCTTCTATATTTTTTAGACATCAACCTATTGTTCCACTTGATTAAAAAGTAGAGCAACGCCACCAAAAAGTATAAAACAGTTGATTTGTCATTTTTTTATTTTTTGCCTGAGCAATGATACTTATTTAATGAATGAATACAAAGCATTGTCTCTTATTTTTGAGTCATAACATATAATTGACCATGCAGAAAGCGCGTCACTTTGACTCTTGTCCCTTTCTCAATATAACCTGTTTCAGCAACCGCATCATATTGTTCATCATCAATCATTATTTTACCCGATGGACGCAGGCTAGTAAATGCAACAGCTTCCTCTCCCACAAGGTTACTTAGTGAAGCTTCCACCCCTATATATCCCAACTCTACATTTTCTTCCGTTTGCAAGGCTATTCTTGCCCCAAAGGTTGATGATGACAATAACTTCTTACTGAGGTAAATAATGGCCAGTAACGAGCCAAATAAGCCGGATAATACAATACCCATTGCTTCCAGCAGCTTATTAAAACCAACACCGTCAAAATTAAACAAATCATTATCCAGTAAACTTAAAGTAAGTCCACCCACTACCAGTATAATACCCGACACCCCTGCGACACCAAAGCCCGGAATAACAAATACTTCAAGACCAATGAGAACCAGGCCTATTATGAAAATTATTATCTCCCAGTTGTCAGCCAATCCATCAATATATAGTGGCGAGAAGTATAATACAGCAGCTATTGCAGCGGCTAATAAAGGAAAGCCCACTCCCGGTGTTTGCAATTCAAAATAGATACCTCCCATGATAACCAGAATAAGAATACCTTGAAGTATAGGACTGGTTAAGAAACCTTTCAAACCATCATAAAAGGAAGGTTTAAAAGAGGTAATCTCATATTCGTATATCTTCAGTTGATTTAATACATCGTCAATGTTATTGGCCTGCCCTTCACAAAAACCATTCTCAATAGCCTCTAAGGTAGTAAATGTAAGTATCTTACCCGTATCAACTACATTTTCAATGTAAATACTCTCATCCACCATTGCCTCGGCAATATGTGGGTCACGTCGCCACACATAAGTCGTATCTTTGCCAGTTACAATGGTATCTTTACCATGTGCTTCGGCTGTTGCTCTTATGGTTGAACGCATGTAGGACTGGTATTTATCGGGCATCTTCTCCCCGCTTTGATTAACCACTGTAGCAGCACCAATATTAGCCCCCGGACGCATATAAATACTGTCGCAGGCAATAGAAATTAATGCACCAGCTGAAGCTGCATTATTATCAATAAATACATGAACCGGAATGTTACTGTTTAATATTTTTGTACGTATAGAGTCGGCAAATACAACCTGACCGCCATAAGTATTCATGTGCAGCAAAATAACATCCGCATTCATCTCTTCAGCTTCGGCAAATGCCTCCTGGGTATGAATCCATGAAGTACTTCCTATTTCGCGGAATATCTTATAAGTATATACCTGTGTTTTCAGGGTATCTGATGATTCGGCTTTTAAACCGAACAAACATACAAACAGTAACACCAGAGTGAGTAGTTTTCTATGAGTCATTATTAATAGAAATTAAGTTGATGCTTAAAAATACATATTAGTTTGTAGTTAACAGACCATTGTTGGTATTAAAATTAATCTGCTAACCTTTTAAATGCTTAAAGAACGACACTCATTGTAGCGAAAGCAACTGGTAATATGATCATTAACCATACCTATTGCCTGCATGAAGGCATAGCATATTGTGCTGCCAACAAAGCTAAAGCCGTCTTTCTTCAACTGTTTGCTCATCTTATCTGATATGGCAGTTGTAGCAGGGATATCAGATTCTTTCTCAAATTGATTCTGTACGGTTGCATAATTGGTAAACTGCCATATGTATTTATCAAAACTGCCATATTCGGCTTGAATACGCAGAAAAGCAATTGCGTTTTTAATGGCGGCATTGATTTTCAGCTTGTTCCTGATTATCCCTTTATTTTGCAATAATTCAGCCACTTTAGCTTCATTATATGCCGCAATGGTTTTAGCATCAAAATCATCAAAGGCCTGCCGAAACGCTTCCCGCTTATTGAGTATGGTTGACCAGCTTAAGCCAGCCTGAAATCCTTCAAGAATAAGAAATTCAAATAACTCATCGTCATCGTGTAATGGAACACCCCACTCTTTGTCGTGGTATTCCATATATAGCTCTGAGCCCTTACTCCATTTGCACCTGTTATCCATTTGGGTTTCTTTTTAAGTTTTACCGAACATAAACACTACACTAAGCAGCAAGCTAACAAAGACCTGGTATTTAATACAAATTCCAGCAAGCCTTACTGGTCTTAGTCTTATTTATACAAATATCAAATAAGCAGACAGTTACATATTTATTGTAACTTTAGACTTAAATATTAGTAAGAACCAACATAGTAAAATTTGTTCATACTCTATTATCGCCAGCCATTATTTATGAAAACAAAATTGCTAATATCATGGCTACTTTACCTTAGCACAGCTGTTTGCTATTGCCAGCAGGACTCTGAGATTGAATTTAATGATTATACAGGGTTTAAGAGCAATGCTATTTATGTGGAAGGATTTATTATGAATCCATCCAACTATAACTATGGCTATCCTTCACTTAATTATGAGCGTTATCTTGATAAATTATATCGCTTATCTTTACGTATCGGTGTTTCCACCGATTTTAAAAACACTACCAACATACCATTTTCCATTAATTGGCTGACTGCTACCTTAAATGATCACCACCTGGAATTTGGGGCAGGTGCCATTTTAAGCATTAATGATTATACATATGAGGATAATGACCTGGTAGCATACGGTATCTTTCTTCCCATGATGTATCGCTATCAACGATCAGGAGGTTTAATAGTCAGGGCTGGTATAAACGCCGTATTTGGATTAGACAACTTTGTTGCCCCTTCTGTTAGTTTAGGATATAATTTCTAAAAAAAAAAAGCGTTCTTGTCAGAACGCTTTTTCTATCGTTATTTTTTATAGTATTTCATCGCTTCGGGCATAAAGCTCTGCAGGTTTTTTATTCTTGTTTCATCGGCCGGGTGTGTACTCATAAACTCTGGTGGTTTCTGACCGCCCGATGCAGCCATACGTTCCCAAAAACCAACAGCAGCCTGAGGATTATAACCTGCCATAGCCATAAAGATTAATCCCATTTTATCTGCTTCATTTTCGTGCGTACGTGAATAAGGCAGCATAAATCCATATTGGGCTCCTAAACCAAAAGCAGCCATATAAATTGCTTTCGTTTCCTCAGGTTTCTCATCAACAGCAACAGATAGGGCTGTTCCTCCCATTTGAACGGCCATTTGATTACTCATACGTTCATTACCATGTTTTGCCACAGCATGAGCTATTTCATGTCCCATTACTACGGCAAGACCTTCTTCATCCTGCGTAAAGGGAAGTATACCTGTATAAAATACCACCTTACCTCCTGGCATACACCATGCATTGGGCGTATCATCTTCAACCAGGTTAAATTCCCATTCAAATCCTGCAATATGCTTTCCATGACCGTTATCCTGCATGTATTTTTCAACGGCAGCAGCAATTCGTTGCCCACATCGCTTTACCATTTCAGTTTGCTGCTTATTGGTCGAAAGTTTATTCTCTTTCAAAAACTGATCATACTGACTAAAGCTCATTGCCATCATTTCAGTATCTGAAACCAGGTTAAGTTGTTTTCGCCCCGTAATAGGCACAGTAGAACATGAATAAAGAAATGTCAGCATCAAAAGCAGGCTAATGCCGACAGGCCATTTAAATACAATTTTCTTCATAATAAGATTAAAATTATTGTGCGTTAAAGTTATATCCTTTATTTAATAAACGTTGAATGGCAAAATTAATGTGTTACATCGAAACTATTTCTATTTTTGCGCTAGCAATAGTACTTTTTATTTTACATTGAATGAGCGCACTCTTAAAGAACCACTTAAAGCTTCATTTTGTTGTTTTGCTTTACGGCTTTACAGCTATTTTAGGAAAATTAATCAGTTTGCCGGCACCTCAAATGGTTTGGTACCGCATGTTCATCGCTTTTTTGGTTTTAGGCGGCTTTATTTATTACAAAAAAATACCGGTGAATATCGGCCGTGCGAATATTCTTCGAATCATGGGCGTTGGTATTGTTGTAGCTTTTCACTGGATCACCTTTTTTCATGCCGTAAAAATATCCAACGTATCGGTCACTTTAGGATGTATGGCATCAACCACATTGTTTGCAAGCTTTTTAGAGCCCATCATTTTTCGTAAAAAAATAAAATGGCTCGAGGTATTTATCGGGCTTCTGATAATAGGCGGCCTTTACCTTATATTTCAATTTGAGCTGAGTTATTGGAAAGGTATTATAACAGCTTTGATTTCAGCTTTTTTAGCCGGGTTATTTACTGTTTTAAACAAGCTATTCATCAACAAACATCATCCCGTTACAATCAGTTTTTATGAAATGATAAGTGGATTTTTAAGCATTGGCATTTTCCTTGTCTTTATTGATGTTCTTCCACATAAGCTATTAACACCTACAACAAGCGATATCATTTACATATTAATACTTGGCATAGCCTGTACTGCCTATGCTTTTGTTGTTGCTGTTGATGTCATGAAAGTACTTTCGGCATATACGGTTGTCCTGGCCATTAATATGGAACCTGTTTATGGTATTTTACTGGCTTTCGCAGTTTTTGGTCAAAGTGAGTTTATGTCAGGTGGTTTTTATATAGGTACTTTGGTCATTTTAGCTGCAGTATTTCTTCATCCTGTCCTGGAGCGCATGCAAAAGAAATAGCTCATTTTTTGTTCATAAAACTTTCGTTATATGTGAACAATGCGGACCTTTGTTGCTTTACAATGTATGAAGGTTCTACTAACAGGCGCAACAGGATATATTGGTAAGCGTTTATTGCCAACACTGATTCAAAACGGTCATCAGGTCGTTTGTTTAGTGCGCGATAAAGATCGCTTTCACGTGCCCGAATCATTTGAATTGCGTGTAAGTTGTATCGAAGGTGATTTAACAATCGCCGATTCACTCACTTCTATTCCTGCTGATATTGATGCAGCCTATTACCTGGTACATTCTATGTCGACCGATAAAAATTACCATGAGAAGGAAATACGATCAGCTGCGAATTTCAGAAAGGTCCTCGGGCAAACAGCTGTACAACACCTTATTTATCTTAGTGGAATAATCAATGATGATAACCTTTCTCCACACCTTCAATCGAGAAAAGATGTTGAAATTGAACTCAGTAAAGGAGCATATGCCCTCACCACCTTACGTGCAGGCATCATTATTGGTTCTGGCAGTGCCTCGTTTGAAATTATCCGCGACCTGGTGGAGAAATTACCGGTTATGGTAACTCCACAATGGCTAAACACCAAATGTCAGCCCATAGCAGTGGCCGATGTTATTAAATTTTTATCGGCCTGCCTGCTGGATTCCAGAACCTACAATCAAAATTTTGATATTGGCGGACCCGATGTACTCAATTACAAACAAATGCTGCTTGGCTTTGCCTTTATCCGCCGTTTGAAACGCTATATTTATGTTATCCCGATCATGACACCCCGCCTTTCGTCATACTGGCTATATTTTATTACATCAACATCATATAAACTCGCCACTGCCCTGGTCGACAGTATGAAAGTGGAGGTTATTTGCAGAAATAGCTATTTAAATGAATTATTCAGCATTCAGCCTGTCAGTTATTACGATGCACTCAGGGCAGCCTTTACTGAGATCAAGGATGAGCAGATAATTTCAAGTTGGAAAGATGCCCTAGTGATAAGTAATCATGATTTTAAAATATCAGATTTTATTGAAGTTCCAACCTATGGCTGTTATACAGATAAACGTCAGATGCCAACTGACAAACCTGTAGTTACCCTGGAAAAAATATGGCGTATTGGAGGTTTCACAGGCTGGCATTTTGCCAATTGGTTATGGCAGTTAAGAGGCTTTCTTGACCGGATAAGTGGCGGTGTTGGATTGAGGCGAGGACGCACGCACAGGACCCAGATCGCAACCGGCGATGTTATTGATTTCTGGCGTGTTTTGTATGCCAATAAGGAAGAAGGACGTTTATTATTATACGCCGAGATGAAATTGCCCGGTGAAGCCTGGCTCGAATTCAAGCTCAATGGTAAGCATTTAATACAAACAGCTACATTTCGTCCTAAAGGATTACTTGGGCGTCTGTATTGGTATGCTGTGCTTCCTTTTCACCATTACATTTTCAATGGCATGATTAAAAAACTGACTAAATGACACAACGCATTACCATTCACTGGTTTAGACGCGACTTACGATTGAATGACAATACTGCCTTAAGTGCAGCTCTCAAAGGTAAGTCACCGGTACTTCCCTTATTTATATTTGACACAAACATACTGGATGAGCTGGATAGAGATGATGCGCGGGTACATTTTATTTATAAGCAATTACAGCATATAAACCTTATACTGAAGCAAAAGTACAAAAGCAGTATACTTATTAAGCTTGGGAATCCTCTTAGCGTTATTCAGCAATTAAGCAGTGAGTATGATATTGAAGCAGTTCATTTTAACCGCGATTATGAACCTTATGCTATCAAACGCGACCAGTTACTAATTGATTTTCTGAAAGAGAAAGGAATAAAAGTAGAAAGCCACAAAGATCATGTCCTGTTTGAAGCCCATGAAGTATTAAAGAAAGACGATTCACCATATACTGTATATACTCCATATAAAAAACAATGGATCAAACACTTTGAAGACAAGACTATAAGGATCAAAAAGATTGAAACCAATCGCTTTATCCAAAACAATTTTGATTTCCCCTCTCTGAATTTTATAGGCTTTAAAGAGTCTAACATCAATGTACCTGACTATAACCTGTCTTCAATAAAAAACTATGCCGAAGAGCGGGATTTCCCCTATCTGAACAGCACCAGTTTTTTAGGACCACATTTGCGTTTTGGAACGGTTAGCATTCGTCAGATCATTCAATCCTTAAAACTTGAAGACTCCACCTTTTTAAGTGAATTGATCTGGCGTGAGTTTTTTATTCAAATCCTGGTTCATTTCCCGCATGTGGTGACAAAAAGTTTTAAAAAGCAATACGATCGCATCAAATGGCGAAATAATAAAGAAGAGTTTGAAAAATGGTGTTATGGTCAAACCGGTTATCCCCTGGTAGATGCCGGTATGCGTCAGCTTAATAAGACCGGATTTATGCACAATCGTGTGCGAATGGTTTGTGCCAGTTTTCTATGCAAGCACCTGCTGATTGACTGGCGATGGGGAGAAGCCTACTTTGCCTCTAAGCTGCTGGATTTTGAATTGGCCTCCAACAATGGCAACTGGCAGTGGTCGGCCGGAACAGGTTGTGATGCAGCTCCTTATTTTCGCATTTTCAACCCAACTGAGCAACAACGTAAATTTGACCCACATCTAATGTATATTCGGCAATGGGTCGACGATTTTGATACGCTTAACTATGCCAGGCCGATTGTCGAACACAGTATGGCTCGAAAAAGAGCTCTTGAAACATACCAGGAAGCCGTTAAAAGTGGAATTGCTGAATCGTGATTTCCTAATCAAATAATACATACAGCTTCGTGCATATAAGCCAAAGAATGTGAAATGAAGAAATCACCCCCTCTAAAATGAACAATGCTTCCCCTTATTTCTATGAGTAAAGGCAAGCATTGAAAAGCACCTTATCATGCGCATGTTGACAATAGTTGAATGTAAATTGATTCAACTTTAATGAGAACACTCATGTCCAGCTTCATGCGTATGCTCACATCCTAATCCTGAATCGATGAGTTTATCAGATAAATAAGCTTCAGCAACATCTTTTACTGTCCCCTCGCATCCTCTAACAACTTTAATACCGCAGTTTTGAAGTTTATTTACAGCTCCG
Source organism: Carboxylicivirga agarovorans (assembly GCF_050589845.1). Classification (NCBI taxonomy): domain Bacteria; kingdom Pseudomonadati; phylum Bacteroidota; class Bacteroidia; order Marinilabiliales; family Marinilabiliaceae; genus Carboxylicivirga; species Carboxylicivirga agarovorans. Next base: position 24,047 of record NZ_JBNGPA010000037.1, read on the forward strand.
TTACCCATGTTACCGGCCAACATTACTTCAACTCCACGAGCCTTTAACTCGGGAATAATATTACTTTTACAACCACAACCCTGCGGGGATGGAACAGATTCTGTACCTACAATCTCATTGTTTTCTACCCTATAAACGGTATATACTTCACAATGTCCAAAGTGATTGTCAACCCTGTCATCTTTCGTTGGAATTGCCATTTTCATAACTTTTGTCTCCTATCTTTTTTAAATATAATTGATGATGATAATGTCCCTCACGCATCAGAGGGACACCACAAATTTCACAGCTTTGTTCCCGACATGGCTGCCCTTTATAATGCGGTATTTTTATATCGCATTTAACACATATACACCATCCTTTTTGCTCTGATTCCATGAATTAACCATTTAACAATCTCAAATTCTCAGCTTGACAATAACTACAAATTACCATTTCTAAATCACTAACATTCAGTTCTTGACACTTACCACACTTATACCAGTAATTTTCCGAATGAAAATCACCTCCTTCAATCATAATAGCCTTACCTTCAACAAACGCCCTCGCTACACTTTTCCGGGCCCGATCATAGATTCTTGTAAAAGTCGGTCGCGAAACCTGCATTTTGGAAGCAGCCTGTTCCTGATTCAAACCATCATAATCTGTCAAGCGCATTGCTTCATATTCCTCATAAAGCAAAATAACCGGTTCAAGGTCGTGTATTGGAACACCAAAAGGCTTAAAGCCATCAACTGGGGGCGGGTGTTCAATTAATCGTTTTCGTTTTGGTCGTGGCATGTGTAGTTTATTTAAAAAGCGTTGGACAAATTTATCAATTATAATGAACATTTGTTCATTGCTTATGCTATTTTTGCATTAAAATATGAAATAAATTAGATGGAAGAGTATTTTAATATTAGTGAAACACGCATATGTAAGGCTGTTTTTCCGGAAACTTTAAATGCCAATAACAGCCTTTTTGGCGGTAAAGCAATGCAATGGATGGATGAAGCAGCATACATCTCGGCAACACGCTTTACGAGGCAAAAAATGTTTACAGCCAGTACAGGTAAAATAAAGTTTTTAAAACCTATTACGCCCGATTCAATTATTGAAGTGATTGCTCGTGTTATAAAAGCCGGTCCGGTTCGCTTAAAAGTCAGTGTGCAGGTCTTTAGCGAAAACATGTACAGTCATGATCGAGAACTGGCTGTTGAAAGCGAGTTTGATATGGTATCGCTAAATGATAAGAATCAACCACAACGTATTGATTACAGTTCGTTACAACATTAATAAAGGATGCTCTAATTTTGAATGGCTAAGCATGTATTGCTGTTGCAATATTTACCAGACTGCTTCAATAGAAGTACCAGGGAAAAACGGGTTTTCAATATAAGCAGAATACTCACGATAGTATTCTGTTTTAAGCCCAATATAGGGTTTTTGTATATTTAAGGCCTCTCCTGCTTTAAACCATTTTATGGTATTGGTCTTATCCATTACATCATTAACATACACAGCTCTTACACCGTTGTCATACGCCAGCTTATACTTGATTTTTTGTTGACCGGTTATCAGCTTTCCCACCTTCTTTGGCAAATTATAAAGCAATGGAGTGAGATGTTCAAACTTCAGGTAATTCATTGAAAGGTTAAGTGTATCAAGCTTTAAGCAGTTTGTTAAGTCTAAATCCAGTTTTTGCAGATTATTACCCTGCAAACTAAAGAGTTTCAATTCAGGTGAATTGACTTTGTATGTTATACTATCAAGACGATTATAACTGATATCCAATTCTCTTATCGCCATGGTATCAGCATAAAAGGGTGTAAATGAATGAAGATGATTGTTCCTTATATTGAAATCAGAAAGACTTGTCAGTAATCGTAAATCGGCATTAAATTCACGAAATAGATTACCTGAAAGGTTGATAGAGCTTAATTGACTGCCAAAAACATCATCAGCTAAAACTCCGGCAATCTCATTATTTGAGACATCAAGCTGTTCTAACTTCTTAAATGCATTAAAATTGGCAGGCAGATAACCTCTTAAATGATTATCATGTAAATCAATACTTGTAACATTACCCTTTTTATCGAAACTTATACCGTACAATGCCAGAAAAGACTTGGCCAAACGCTTTCCCCGTTTGATTTGGTCCCAGCCATGATTACTGTTCCACTTGTCTCCCTGCAATTCACTATAAAAGCTACTTAAAGCCATTATTTGTTCTTTGGGTACATCAACATTTAAATAAGCCTGATATGAGTAGTTCAATCCCGGCAAATCGAAATGACTAATAACACATTCGACAAGTCCTTCATACTTACTATTAATAACCAGTTGATTGGCTTCGCTCTTAACCCATTTATCATTAAAATACCAATCAATTCTAAGATCGTCGATTCGTGCAATCAATGAATACACAATTTGACTGGAATTAACTTTTTGCCATTTAAGCAAACCGGGCGAGTACTGATCTTTATAAGTAAAAAACCGGGCCGTATTACCATAGTTTTTACCTGCATTTATTAGAAAATCAGGTGGTAAGTGATTATTATTCAAGGTCAGCGAATCCAGCTCCACTCCCATTGAGAGCTTTAAATCCAAATCACTTAACAGATTATTATCGAGATACAGATTCTTTAAATAGGGACTCCATTCCAGATTAAGATCAAGCGACTTAATTTTATTGGTACTCAAATTAATATCCTTAATGAGTGAACAACCTTTAAAATCAAAATATGCCTGTTCTATTATATTGTCTGATGCATCAAGCGACTCAAAAAACCAACATTCGTTTAAGTCAAGCTTTAAAAGGGCAATGTTGTTATCTGAAAAATCAATGCGACGCAAGTTAAAGCTATTAGACAGGTTAGCTACAAAAAAGAATAAATCGTTGGCAGACAAATCAATTTCTGTTAAATAAAACATGTCATCAAACTCAATATCAAATTGAACCAACTGATTATTGTTCAACAACATACTTTCTAGATTATAGCACATCTCAAGGCCATTATCCAAGAAGCTGATATGGTTGTTACTCAGGTTTAAATACCTCAGTTCGCTTAAGTTTCTAAAAGAAAAAGGCACATTGTACAGCTTATTATATGATAAATCCAACTGTCGTATTTTTCGCATCTTACCTATTGATGTTCCAATGTACTCAATGCGGTTATGACTCAAATCCAGGGTATGTATAAATTTACAGCTATCAAGGTTGTGTGCAAATTGCTTAAAATCATTATTGTCTAGAATCAGATACCTCAATCGCGGACAGTAATTAAGTTTACTTTCGATATAACTTAAGTAATTTTCCCCTAGATCAAGGTAAACCAACTGCTCATTATTCCGAAGATTGTAGTTAAATCGTGATATAAAGTTTCCACGAAGATTAAGTTCTCTCAATTGAGGAAACAGGTAAAAGTTTATATTCGGATGACTTAACTTATTATAGCTCAAATCAAGCACTTTCGTTCGATATCCGTTCACTTTTAAATCGGAGAACTTTGTCAGTTGATTATTAGACAAATTCAGAATCTCAAGCTTATGGTTGGCTCTCAGATCAAGACTAAACGTATCAAGCTGATTAAATGACAGATCCAGGACCTTTAATTCACGGCAATTAAACAACTTGAGATTAACATCATTCAGTTCATTATTATTAAGGGCCAGCACCTCCAGCTTATGCTGGTTTAACAGATCTATTTCAAACTGTTGCAGATTATTATCAGATAAATCAATTTCCTTCAAATTAGGGCAATGAAATAGCTGTGCATCAAACACACTGATTTCATTACCATTAAGCCGCAATACTTCAAGCTGCCAGTTACGCTTGAAGCCTATTTTAAACTGATCTACCTTATTGTTACTAATATCCAAATACTTAAGATTTGGACAAGTCATTAAATTATACTCAAAATGTGTCAATTGATTATTGGACAAATCAACATTTATCAATGCAGGACAACGGTTTATTTGTGCTGTAAACTCATAAAGCTGATTGTTTCGCAGCATCAGGATTTCGAGCTGTTTGTGATTTTGTAGTTGCTGATTAAATACCGATAAACGATTATTTCCAAGAAAAAGCTTATTCAGCTTCTTGTTGTACCGTAAACTTGGTGCAAAAAACTCCAGATTATTATTACCCAGGTTAAGCACTTCAAGGTTCCTGCAACTATTAATGTTGACATCAAACTTATAGAGATTGTTACCCCATAAATCAATCTCCCTTAGCTCCGTTGAGTTTCTTAAGTCAATATTAAGTTCAGATATGTAGTTTGAATTAAGCAGCAACTTAATTAATTTCGGGTTACTCTTGAAATCTCCTTCAAAGTACCTCAAATCATTAAATGATAAGTCAATAACCTGAAGCAAACCACATCCTTTCAGATTGCCTGTGAATTCCTGAATTTTATTTGAGGCTAAGTACAACCCAGCCAAACTTTTACATCCTGATAAGTCATAGTCAAAATCTACAAGTTCATTATTACTTAAGGCCAGGCGTTGCAGGTTTTTACAACCACTTAAATCAGGACTAAAACGTTGCAACTTATTGGACGATAAGTTTAATTCCCTGAGTTTAACAAAGCGGCTCAGGTCATTATCGAAAACGGTCAGGCTGTTGTGATCAATAAATAAAGTATGAAGTTGGCTATTGACTGAAGAAACATGCAGAAACTCGTCCAGCTGATTATAACTCAACAACAGGACTTCCAGCTTATTTAACTTTTGAAAATCAATGGAAATCGTTTCAAGTTGGTTTTTAATAATATTTAAACGTCGTAACTTATTATCAACGGCAAAATCATAGTCGAAGCTTTTTAGTTGATTGCCCGATAACTCCAGCTCTTGCAGTTGCTTCAGTTCCTTTGTATTAATAGACAAATCCACAAGTTTATTTTCACTTAAATTCAGTACTTTAAGTGAATTATCTTTTCCAAAAGACAAGTTTAGATAACGCAACTGATTGGCTGACAGATCCAGTTGTTCCAGGAAAGGTAAAAATGATAGATCGGCAACTAAAGAGTCACGCACAATGATGTTACTGGCAGCAATACGAGTGATCTTTCCATCCCTGTTAAGCCAAATGAAATTCTCATCGGGCATACCATCCTTGTTCTTATCCAATTCAGGAAATGAACTAAGCAGCAAATCAAACTCTTTTACACCTGATTGTGCGCAAATTAACTGATAGTTAAGCACTACAAGAATAATAAATATCTTAGATGCAAACCTGTGCATTGATTGGTTGAATTTTTCCCTAAATAGTGTAAATTCGTAAAGTCCGGTTCAAGCTGGTCATACAGAAAACAACTCTGACAGCAGCCATTTCAATACCTTTTCCCCTTAATACATACTGTATTTGAACACCTTAATTCAAATACCGGATACTTACGATTAACACTAAATAAACTGTTAACGATTGTTAACAAACATAGTTTATTTATTCGATTTATCAAAGGACATAAGTCGCCAAACAATGAGGTATGGCCAATTTTTTCCGGTCAGGTAAACCATACCGTTTCTGGCATCGTAGGCTATTCCGTTCATTACTCCCGCATCAGGGTAGCGATGCCGGTCAATACATTTTGATGCTTCAATTTCGACCTCCACCTTACCGTTTAGGGGGTTGATCACAATAATTTTATCATCACCTAAAACATTGGCCCAAATTTTACCGTTAATGCATTCCAGCTCATTGATATAAGGTACTGCTCCCCGATGATTAAGAACATGAACAACAGAATCCACCTTATAAGCATCTGATAAATAGTATAATTTATTGGATCCATCAGAGGCTATCATTTTGTTATTGAGAACAGTCAGTCCCCAACCTTCTTGTCGATAGGGATAAATACTCAATTGTTCCAGTTCATGGCTAAACCGGTAAACAAGACCATCTTTCCAGGTTAAAAGATGTAATTCATCATTGATTGAAGCAATACCTTCAGCAAAAATTTCCGGATCCAGGTCCAGCTTACGGATCAAATCACCGTTCTCGGGGTTAATAATTCGTAAGGACGACTGTCCGGTTAATCCTGTTGATTCAAACAAATGCCCATTGAGGAAAAGAAGTCCTTGGGTAAAAGCCTCTTTATCATGTTTCAGGATATAATAATCATCCAACTCCATCTGCAATGGCTCTGTATCTGAAACCATATAGAGATGCTCGTTTGAACGCCTTTTTTTTCCTCCTGAATAGAAGTTGAATGATAATTCATTAATACCAGGCTTTAAGCGTGAACCCGGCAGTTTAAATACCTGTTTGTTATCGGTATGGAAAACCTCTTTGCTAGAAACATCGATAACCGAATCAATAAGTGCCTTTTTTGCAGCAAGCCGATACACAGCTGTATCATTGTAATGAATCAGTTTCCATTGAACATTATTACCAAGCTGCGGATATTCAAGGTATACTCCACAACCTGATAATAAGCATGCAAATATCAAAAGGATATTTTTCATTGAGGTCACTTCTATACTAACGCTGAATTTACAGCTTATTATATGCTTCTGCTATCTGATTAAGGGCTTTTTCTATAGTTATCTTCGGGCTGGCCACATTCATACGCATATAACCTCTGCCTTCCGAACCAAAAGATAAACCATCATTCAGCCCTACTTTCGCGTTAAATGCCAAAAACTCTTTTAATTGCTTCTGATTCATTTTCCAGTTTTTGAAATTGATCCATATCAGATAGGTTGCTTCAGGCCTGAAAAATTCAAGTTCCGGCAACTTATCTTTAAGGTAATTTTCAATAAACAGGATGTTATTCTCAAGATATGATGTTAGTTCGTTTAACCAACTTCTCCCTTTGTTATATGCTGAAGTAAGAGCCACACCACTAAACAGATGCCCCATATGCAGCTGCAGGTTATTTTGCATTTGTCGATAAGCTTCCAGCAAGTCCTTATTGGCAGTCACAACATATGATGTGCTAAAACCAGCAATATTAAAGGTTTTTGAGGGTGCCATAAAGGAAATGCTATTCTGCGCCGCTTCTTCAGAAACAGATGCAAAAGGAATATGTTTATGATTGAACAGTGCCAAATCAGAATGAATTTCATCAGCCAGTACCAATACATTGTACTTACTGCAAATAGCATGTATTTTCAGAAGCTCTTCTTTCGTCCATACTCGCCCCACCGGGTTATGTGGAGAGCACAGCATATAAATTTTAGTCGTTTCTAATTTGGCCTGCTCCTCCAACAAGTAAAAATCAATCTCGTACCGACCATCTTTATTTAATAAACCATTCTTTAGTACCTTTCGTTTGTTACCTCCAATAACTGAGTAAAACGGAGGGTAAACTGGTGTATTAATAATAACACCGTCTCCAGGATTGGAAAATGCCAGAACTGAAAAAGCCAATGCCGGAACAACTCCCGGAGAGTATTCGATCCACTCATCTTTAATGGTCCACTGGTGCTTATAGGCACACCAGTCAACTATAGCTCCTGTAAACTCCTCTTTGCGTATTGTATACCCATATACTTCATGACGTGCTCTGGCCATTATAGATTCCTGAATCTCAGGTGGTGCCGCAAAATCCATGTCGGCCACCCATAAGGGTAGAAGATCATCGGTACCAAAATACTTTTCTCTTAAATCCAGTTTATAAGCGTTCGTACCCGAGCGCTCTATTATCTTATCAAAATCATACATAGCAGTCTTTTATTAAAGTATACATCTAAAAAAAGGGCCGAAGCCCTTTAATATCATAATCTTATCAGTGAATTAACCTCCGATTTTTATTGTAATTTCTTTAACTGATTGATTTCCCTCAGCATCAGACATTTCAAACTTAAGTTTGTAATCACCTCCCAAACATGCAGCTTCAATCTCATCTCCAAATAACTTGTCAATTGTTACAACCTGCTCTTTCTTCTCTGTAAAAATGATCACTTCAGTATCACCGTTTTCAGCAGGTGCCCAAGGTGTACCAATACCTTTTAACTGAGCTGATCCTGTTGGTGTCACGTATGATATTGAAATTATACACTTGGCTAATTCTCTGTTATCAGTGAATTTAGCGTTTAACGGAAGTGCAGAACCTCTTTTGTAAGTATCAGTTTCATTGGGAGTAGTGATGTCAACTGATGGCCCCTCGGTATCAGGTCCTTCACTATCGCTTCCACAGGCGAACACTCCGAATAATAAGAAACTAAGGGCTAAAGTTTTTGTAATTTTTTTGATCATAGGTTTTAAATTTTCTACAAATATAATTTTTTGAACTATATGTAAAGAAAAAAAGAACCAAGAATATAGTACGCACCAACGTTTATATTACTTCAAATTCTCCCAATACCAGCCTATTGCCTCCTTAAGGCCCGATTGTATATTATACTTTGGATTGTAATTCAATAATTCTGAAGCTTTCGCAATCGATGCCAAACTGTGCGGAATATCACCTGCGCGTTCCGGACCGTATTTGATTTCAACATTGGCTATTTCACTGTCAAAGTCGCTTAAGTACTCTTGTAAAGAGTTAATTAACTCATTTAGCGTTGTTCGCTCACCAAAGGCAACATTATATACGGTATTAACCGCTTCAATATTATCAACTGTTGCAGCCTTCTCATTGGCCTGAATGACATTATCGATGTAGGTAAAATCTCTTGAATAGGTTCCATCTCCATTTATAACCGGCGATTCATGACGAATCAGTGATTTGACAAACTTTGGAATTACAGCAGCGTAGGCTCCGTCCGGATCCTGTCGTCTGCCAAAAACATTAAAATACCGTAAACCGATTATTTGCATATCATAGAGTTTAGCGAAAACATCTGCATATAACTCATTGACATATTTGGTAATGGCATAAGGCGACAAGGGCTTTCCGATCACGTCCTCCACTTTAGGTAGATTGGTACTGTCACCATAGGTTGATGAACTCGCGGCATATACAAATCGCTTCACACCATTATCACGTGCAGCAACCAACATATTAAGAAAACCTGAAACATTAACCTCATTCGATGTAATGGGGTCTCCTATTGAACGAGGCACAGAACCTAAAGCTGCCTGATGTAAGACAATCTCTGCTCCTTTTGCAGCCTCCATGCAGTCATTTAAGTTTCTTATATCACCTTCTATAAGCTTAAACTTTTTATTGCTTAAAAATGGCTCTATATTCACCCTTTTCCCAGTTGCAAAGTTATCAAGGCAAACCACCTCATTATCCTGAGCCAGTAGCTTCTCGCAAATATTTGAGCCGATAAAACCCGCACCTCCTGTTACCAGTACTTTTTTGCTTTCAAGTATTCTCTCCATTATGTTAGTATTTAGTGCTGTAAATGTAACAAAGCCCATCCAAAAACATTAACCGTTGGTCAACATTTTCGAAACCTTAGTCAGAAGAAACAAACAAAAAAAGCGACCAATGGCCGCTTTTTAATTATTATGATATTGTCATTGACTATTTTGCGTAACTAATAGCGCGTGTTTCACGAATTACCGTAATCTTCACCTGACCAGGATAAGTCATCTCAGTCTGAATTTTACGTGCAATTTCATATGACAGCTCTTCAGCTTCCTTATCGGAAGTTTTCTCAGCTCCCACAATCACTCTTAACTCTCGTCCTGCCTGGATAGCATAAGTCTTAAGTACACCAGGGTATGACAACGCAAGGTTTTCAAGGTCTTTCAAACGCTTGATATATGCCTCGATAATTTCGCGGCGAGCCCCCGGACGTGCACCTGAAATAGCATCACAAACCTGTACAATCGGTGCTATCATCGTGGTCATTTCCACTTCATCATGGTGAGCACCAATGGCATTGCAAATGTCTGCCTTTTCTTTATATTTCTCAGCCAGTTTCATACCCAAAATAGCATGTGGCAATTCTGGGTCCTCATCTGACACCTTACCTATATCATGCAATAAACCAGCTCGTTTGGCACGTTTAGCATTCAAGCCGAGTTCCGATGCCATAATACCACACAGGTTGGCCGTTTCACGTGAGTGTTGCAACAGGTTCTGACCATAAGATGAACGGTATTTCATCTTACCAACAAGCTTGATTAATTCGGAATGAAGACCATGAATTCCAAGATCAATAGCAGTTCGCTTTCCGGTTTCCAGAATTTCTTCCTCTACCTGTTTACGTACTTTATTTACTACCTCTTCAATACGGGCAGGGTGAATACGTCCGTCGGTTACCAACTGGTGCAATGCCAGTCGTGCTATTTCACGACGCATTGGATCAAATGCCGACAGAACGATAGCTTCAGGTGTATCATCCACAATGATTTCAACACCGGTAGCAGCTTCCAAAGCGCGAATATTACGACCTTCACGACCAATGATTCGACCTTTCATTTCGTCAGAATCAATGTGGAAGATGGTAACTGAGTTTTCGATAGCCGTTTCAGTAGCAACACGTTGTACAGTTTGAAGAACAATACGCTTTGCCTCTTTATTGGCATTGATCTTAGCATCATCCATTATATCGTTGATGTACGACATAGCTTCGGTTTTAGCTTCAGCTTTCATGCTCTCCATAAGCATATCTTTAGCTTCATCACCCGACATACCTGAAATAGCTTCCAGCTGTTCAACCTGCTGTTTATGCGCCTTATTAACTTCTTCTGTTTTTTTCTCAACGATCTCTAGTTGAGTGGTCAGATTTTCACGAATAGCTTCTACCTCTTTTCGCTTACGGTTGTTTTCTTCAATACGCTGAGATATAGCAGCTTCTTTCTGCTTTAATTTATTCTCGGCATTCACCATTTTAGAGTTACGGGAATTGATTTCCTTCTCGTGCTCCGTTCTCAACTGAAGGAACTTCTCTTTGGCTTGTAGAATTTTATCTTTTTTAATGACTTCAGCTTCCGCTTCGGCCTCTCTCACAACTCGCTCACTCCTGCTTTTCAATGCTTTGGTTATTATCAGCCATGTAACCAAACCACCTGTCAAAAGTGCTCCAATTGCGATTCCTATTACTAATGGTAATTCCATATTATCGCATTTATATATATAACAAAACCGCATTATAGTGTCTTCCTACTAGCTAAAGTAACAAAACAAATAATACGGGTAAACTTCTAAATTACAATATACTAACTACAAAACTCTATCAGTCTTATTAGCTAACACATTATCTAATTGCTCATTTAAATCGCGAACCAGGGCAATGAATGGATCCACATCGTGACGGTTTTCCAGCTCTAATAACTTAATGACATACTGTAATGTTGCCATCGCCAGGAAGTCCTGTACATCTTTATCTGAATAACGTTGCTTATATTGTGAAACCTTTTCATTAATGAGTTTAGCAGCTAAACGGATGCGCTCTTCATCATTACGATCGATTCGTAACGGATAATACCTGTCGGCTATGTTAACGCGTATAGATAGTTTATCTTCCATTTAACTTGCTTAACGATTCAATAGTGCAATACACTTATCAATTTCCCGCACAATCTGACTGATCCTTTTTTTTGTATCACTAGCCTCTGTGCTTCCGGCTACCAATTCCTTCGATAACTTTAAATTGTTGAATCGTTGCTCCAGGTTATTGTATTCCTTAGATGCTGACTCCAACTGACTTATCAATCTACTCTTCTCATCCTCCAACAGTTGCACCTCCGACTTTAAGCTTTGGTACTGTTGAACAAGCCTGTTTATTTTTTCTTTTAACTCAACAATTAGTTCGCTATTTGGATCTGTCATGGCCAAATTTTTCATTACAAAGTTAACATTGGTTTTAAAATATAAAAAAAAACCTTTAACTCTTTTAGTGGTTAACCTATCATAAAGTTGCTAATAAATTGATGCAACAGAACAAATGTGAAAGCAAGATAATTAAAATTCAGCTACATTTGCCAACGATATGACAAAAATAGAGCAAAGGAATAAGATGGAAGATTGGTTGCCTACATCAGCCAAGGAGGTTGAAAGGCGTGGTTGGGATAGCGTTGATGTAATTTTATTTACAGGTGATGCCTATATTGATCATCCTGCCTTTGGTGCTGCTGTAGTTGGCCGAATGCTTGAAGCACACGGTTTACGCGTGGCGATCATCCCCCAGCCCAATTGGCGCGATGACCTAAGGGATTTTAAAAAGCTGGGACGACCCAATTACTTTTTTGGTGTTACTGCCGGTGCCATGGATTCAATGGTGAATCATTACACCGCCAATCGTCGTCTTCGCTCTGATGATGCCTACACGCCCGACGGTCGTGCAGGTCAGCGCCCCGATTATGCTTCAGTAGTCTATTGCAATATACTGAAAGAACTATATCCGGATGTACCCGTATTGTTAGGTGGTATCGAAGCTTCCCTGCGACGTGTAACCCATTATGACTATTGGTCAGACAAGCTTAAGCCAAGTATTCTGGCAGAGTCAAAAGCTGATTTATTGGTGTATGGCATGGGCGAACAGCCCTTATTGGAAATAATACGTCTTATTGACCGGGGTGTGCCTGTCGAAAGCCTTAAGACAATTCCACAAACCGCATTTTTATTGGATAAAGAAGCGCCATTGCCCAAAAATAAAAACTGGAAAGACATAGAATTACATTCCCATGAAGAATGTGTGACCGATAAAATTAAGTACGCAAAAAACTTCAGACATGTTGAAGAAGAGTCTAACCGATGGAATGCAGCACGACTTATACAGGCTATTAATGAGCAAAAGATAGTTATCAATCCGCCGTATCCACCAATGTCAACCGGCGAACTGGATGCATCTTTTGATTTACCCTACACCCGATTGCCTCACCCTCGATACATAGCCAAAGGGCCTATTCCAGCCTTTGAGATGATCAAGTTTTCGGTAAACATGCATCGCGGATGCTTTGGGGGATGTAGCTTTTGTACCATTTCTGCGCACCAGGGTAAGTTTATTGCATCGCGCTCAAAAGATAGCATACTGAAAGAGGTGGATGAAATTGCAAAAATGCCTGATTTCAAGGGTTACCTGTCAGATTTGGGTGGTCCCAGTGCCAACATGTACAAAATGGAAGGTAAAAACCTGCGAATTTGCCAGCGATGCACCCGTCCTTCATGTATTCATCCTAATATTTGCACCAACCTGAATACCGATCACAGTGAAATGACTGATATTTACAAATCAGTTAATAGTCGTAAGGATATTAAAAAAGCCTTTATAGGCAGCGGTGTGCGTTACGATATGCTCTATAACCCAATGGCATCCTCAGAAGAACAAAAGAGCCACAAAGCATACATGGAAGAGCTGATCGTCAATCATGTTTCCGGACGTTTAAAAGTAGCTCCCGAGCACACATCAGATCAGGTTTTGAAGATCATGCGTAAGCCTACCTTTAAGCTATTTCATAAATTCAAGGCCGATTTTGATCGTATCAATAAGGAGAAACAACTTAAACAGCAAATAATTCCATACTTTATCTCAAGTCATCCGGGAAGTGAGGAGCTTGACATGGCTAACCTGGCATGTGAAACCCACGATATGGACTTTAAGCTCGAACAGGTTCAGGACTTCACTCCTACACCCATGACCGTTGCTACCGTGATCTATTATTCAGGCGTACATCCATATACTCTTGAAGAAACCTATACACCCCGAACTAAAAATGAGAAGCTGCAGCAGCGCATGTACCTTTTTTGGTACAAGAAAGAATTCCAGGAAAAGATCAAAGATCGCCTGAAGAATTTTAAGCGCTTCGACATGATAAAAAAACTATTTCCAGAGAAGGAAAACAAAGAAGCTGTGAAGCGATCCAAAAGTCGGAAAAACAAGCCTAAACAGTACTCAAAACAGAATAAAAACAACTTCAAATCCAGAAGATAATCACCTAATTAGAAGCTTTATGAAGAGACTTATTTACATCCTGCCCATAATTGTATTAACTGCCTGCGCTGAATTGACTGCTGTTATTGACACGTACAATGCATCTGCTCCATTAACTGAAGCTGATGTAGCAACAGGCTTACGTGAAGCCCTGAGAGTGGGAACCGACTCTGCTTCTGCCCGCTTAGGTCACATGAATGGTTATTATGGTGATGAAATGGTCAAAATTTTATTGCCTGAAGAGGCAGATATCATTGTTAAAAACGCATCTAAAATACCGGGGGGCGATAAAGTTATTGAAGATGTCATATTGCACATTAATCGAGCTGCTGAAGATGCTGCCAAAGATGCAGGACCTGTATTCTGGGGTGCTATCAGAAAAATGACCATCACTGATGCTTTTACTATCCTGAACGGCGATTCAGATGCAGCCACTAAATACTTAAAATCCAGCACTTACGACGAGTTATTTAAACTATACAATCCTAAGATTCAAGCTTCATTAGACAAAGAAATAGCGGCCGGCATTTCACCCAACATGTCTTGGGAAACCCTGACTGGTAAATGGAATAAAATTGCCGATAACCCACTGGGGCAAATGGCCGGACTCAATACTGTTAATGTAGATCTGGATGCTTACCTTACCGAACAGGCCTTAAATGGATTATTCATCAAAATTGCTGAAGAAGAAGCACATATCCGTAAAGATCCGATGGCGCGCGTTAATGATATTTTAAAACGGGTATTCGGAAGCTAAAAACGAATTAATAAACTGTTCAATCAAAAGGTGATCAATAAACAGAAGCAGTGACGATGTATTCCCATCTAATATGGGTCTTGTTTTTAATAGCCATATGTAGCTGACCAGCCTAATGTAATTATCGTCTGCCATTCATGATTTTGAATAGTAAACATGTGAATCGCTTCGTTACTTAGCTCACTATGCACGACACTTTTCAAAGTACTTCCGACTTAATATGACACAATGCAATTAACAGATGAACAGCTTAAGATAATTGAACATGAAGGCAATTTAAAGGTAAATGCTGTAGCCGGTTCAGGGAAAACAACAACCATTTTGCAATATGCTCAAAGACGAGCCGAATCACCTGTATTATACCTGGCTTTTAACAAGTCTGTAAAACTTGAAGCTGAATACAAATTGAGTCAAATGGGACTCAATAATGTAAGGGTTGAAACTGCCCATTCTCTTGCCTATAAATATGTAGCGCCTTATCAACGCTACAAATTGCGTTTTGACTACAAGGCTCATGAAGTAGCTGCTATCCTTGGTATCAGACCCAAAGCTGGTGATCTGTCACATTTGAAACTGGCGAGTCACGTTTATCGGTTTGTCCGTTATTTCTGCAATTCTAAAGCACACAAAGTTGTTGAGATCAACTACCTGGAAACCCTGAGCAATCTTGAAAGTTTGTCATTTGCCACCGAAAACCATGAGCTGATCGTAAACTACACACGCCTCTTTCTGGCTAAGATGCATAAAGGTGAAATTGATATCATTCACGATTTCTACCTGAAGCAATTTCAATTAAGTAAACCAACACTTCCCTACGACTATATTTTATTTGATGAAGGACAGGATGCCTCGGGAGCAATGCTAGATGCCTTTATCAAACAACCGGCCAAAAAGATCATCATTGGCGACCAGCACCAGCAAATATATGGCTGGCGTTTTGCCATCAACGCCCTGCAGTTGGTCGACTTTCCAATCATGGACTTAAGTAAAAGTTTTCGTTTTAATCAGGAAGTTGCGCGTTTGTCTAAATCCATTCTTCAACTTAAAGCAGAAATTGGTCAAAATAGCAAGGTCAATATACTTGGCTTAGGCAATCAAAAAGCCATAAACAGTCGTATTACACTTGCACGCTCAAACAGCAAATTAGTGTCACGTGCCATTGAAATGCTCATTCAGCAACGGGAAATCAATAAAATATATTTTGAAGGACAACTTAGCTCCTATACGTTTTCTGATGATGGCGGCTCCATCTACGATGTGCTTAACCTATACAATAATCAACGCCACTTAATAAAAGATGATTTACTTAAGACCATTCCTTCATTCGATCACTTAAAAGATTATCTGGAAGAAACTTCCGATACCTCATTGAAAGCATTGGTCGACTTAGTGGAGAAGTACCATAAAGACATTCCTTTCTTTATCAACCGCATAAAAGAGTGCACTGTTGATGAAGCGGAAAAGGACAAGGCTGACATGGTATTTTCCACTGTGCATAAAGCCAAAGGGATGGAATACGACCAGGTATTCATTATGGATGACTTCGTTAGCGAACAACAGGTCATTGACTCAAAGGAAGCCATAAGGGCACAGGAGATCAATCCAGAAAGTCTTGCCGAAGAAATCAATCTGCTTTATGTAGCTGCCACACGCGCCAGGTCCAAGCTTCACATACCAGTCCACTTGCTGCCTACTTCCTACCAGATACATGATTTCAATACCGTTAGTAACAATTTAAACTTATCGGTCAAACCAAAATTAAAGAAAGTCAAGCCACAACGAAGCAACCAGTTATGGTCAAAAATGGAAGAAGCAGAACTGAAGCAGCTTTTTATCCAGGGCAAAACAGTAAAGGAAATCGCCATGCTATTAGGACGAAGTCAATCTGCTGTTATGCGAAGAATCGAAAAGTTGGATTTATGGTTTTAGCTTTTTAGTGAGCCCTTATCATCTCCTCAAGATTAATAATTATAAGCTGTAAGAAACAATCGCATACACATGCCGTCATCCAGGGCTTTTAATTACTTTTGGCGAATCAAGATCAAAACCGATGAAAAAATTAACAGACCTCCTTCAGATAAGCCGTTACGGCATGGGATCAGGCAATAGTGAACTGGCCATTCAGTTATTAGGTAATTACCTCAGAATAATAAATGAAGACAATCGTCTGCCCTCATTTATAGTATTTTATAACGAAGGAGTTAAAGTATTGGAAAAAGGTAGTCCTGTTGTAGAACAACTCAAAAACCTGGAGAACAAAGGCGTTAAATTAATAGCCTGCGGCACCTGCCTGAGTCATTATCAGATCAGCGAACCAATTGCCGGTATAAAAGGCACAATGCCCGATATAATCACCTTGCAAAGCGACGCAGACAAAGTCATCAACCTTTAATTTATAAATAAAGATACCGATGGCAATCGGCACAGAGCGACTCTTTCCATACCTGGTCAATATCAACAGGATGCCTGAAGGGTAATGAACCATTTACCGGAGAAAACTCTTCCTGTCCGGGTGAACCTTGCATCAGTATGGAATGACAAGCATCACAATCACGTGTGATCTTTAGATTATCCCGACTGATGTGTGAATCATTATGGCACCTGAAACAACCATTATACGCAATATGCCCGATGTGATCGGAATAAACATCCCAGCTTGCCTGCATTTCAGGAAATATATTTCGCAAATACCCATCAGAAACCCCCTTAACAGCCTTATTCACATCCTCTTTCGATATTTCAGGATGGTTAATCTCATAATAATTCGAAATAAGGGTACGAATAGCCACCAATGCTGAATCTTCAGTTGGATACGGATCTTTAAGGATATCCATCGTCAGGGCTTTGACACCAGGCAGCAATGGAATATTACCTGAAGATAAACCTTGATCAACAAATTGCTGTGGCAACAGGTAATTATGAGATGGACGGTTATGACAGTCCATACAATCCATAACACGTGGTGTTGCAGTCGCTATTGTAGCAGAATCAAGTGGAACCCAACTATCCTCATAAACTACAGTATCTCCCGATGACAGATCTATTGAGCGCACCCATGGAATTATCTCACGACTGTCATCTTCAGCAATGTATTCGATTCTGACGTCCGGATTAATATGCCAGTGTATACCCTCACTTAAGTTGGCACTACTGTGCGAACTATTTGTTTTAATGCGCAATTGAATATCCCACCTTGTATTCAATGAATCGGATAAAAAATGCTGTGCATATTGCAAACGTGGCGTATAAAATTTCTCTGGCCAATGGCACTCTTCGCAGGTCTCTTTGGCGGGCCTTAGATTACTTATAGGCGTTGGTATGGGACGCGGATAATTATTAGCCAGTACCGCGTAAACCTGATATAATCCCGATAATTTGGATTTAACATACCAGTTTGCCCCCTGCCCAACATGACACTCAACACATGCCACCCTTGCATGAGACGAATTCATATAGGTGATGTACTCTGGTTTCATTACACGGTGACACACCTGTCCGCAAAACTCAACCGATTCAGTGTAATGATAGGCTTCATAACTACCAACCGCAGTTAAAAGCATTAAGACAATTGTTCCAATACCAAATACTGATGCTGCATTTCTGTAACGGGGATCACCAAAATCAATGACCATCCATTTCGGTGATAATTCCCTTTTAGCTCTTTTAAGCCGGCGTGCTTCACGCATCATACCGAGTGGTATTAATAGCAGACCAACAATCATTATGGCAGGCATTAATATAAATGAAAACAAACCCAGGTATGAGCTTCCTGCATTGAACAGGAAAGACAATAAAAGAGAAAGAAAAATAAGCAGGAGTGATACCGAACTGATAACAGTTCCTGTCAGCGATAATGGATTGTAATAAGATTCAGGCAGTTTCATAGGTGACTTTTACTTAAAAGTTACCACTGTTTACCTTCAAAATCAACTATATGACAGAACATGCACAATTAATACCATAAAAAAAGGCCGGCGAAATATGCCAGCCCTTCAAATATTTTTGTCATCAATCTAGCTGTATATCTCTTTTTTAGCCGATTTAAGCGTATTAATGATCAATGAAGTAATGGTCATAGGACCTACACCTCCAGGAACTGGTGTAATAAAGGAACATTTTGGCGCCACTTCATCGAACAAGACGTCACCTTTCAATCGCCATCCCGATTTTGTATCGGTGGCAGGTACGCGAGTGGTACCAACATCAATCACCACGGCTCCTTCTTTCACCATATCTCCTTTCACAAAACCAGGAGCACCAATAGCTGCAATAATTATATCAGCACTTAAGCACAGTTCTTTAAGGTTAGCTGTACGACTGTGTGCCACTGTCACTGTAGCATTACCAGGGTTACCTTTCTGAGAAAGCAAGACACTCATTGGTCGGCCAACAATGTTGCTACGACCAATTACCACCACATGTTTGCCTGAAGTCTCAACTTCGTAGCGCTTCAATAATTCCATAATACCTTGTGGAGTAGCCGAAATAAAAGCAGGCATTCCAATGGTCATACGACCAACGTTAACCGGGTGGAAACCATCCACATCTTTGCGTGGATCAATGGTTTCATTAACCTTATCTTCATCAATATGCTTAGGCAATGGCAACTGAACAATGAATCCGTCAATATCAGGATCGTTATTCAACTCCTTTACTTTTGCTAATAACTCTTCTTCCGTTACATTATCTTCGTAACGTATCAGGCTCGATTTAAAACCCACTTCCTCGCAGGCTTTCATTTTACCTGATACATATGATTCACTACCACCATCGTGGCCTACAAGGATGGCTGCCAAATGGGGGATTTTACCACCTGCGGCTTTGATAGCCTCTACTTCTGCAGCAATTTCTTTTCTAACTTCTTTAGATGTTAGTTTTCCATCAATCAGTTGCATGGTTATTGATTTAGGGGTTTCTATTAAAGTGGCAAGTTAGTTATTAATTATAATAGCAATTCTCAATACCTTATTAATTAATAAGCTCAACAGATGCCTGTATAAAAAAAGAAGCACAGTTGTGCTTCTTTTCTAAAAGTTCATTTTTTATCGACGGCGTCCCATAGGCATTTTTCCCATCATCTTGCCCATCTTATTGCCGGTTGTCATCATCTTCATTACTTTTCGTGTATCATCAAATTGCTTGATGAGTCGATTCACTTCCTGAATAGTTGTTCCACTACCAGCTGCAATTCTCTTTTTGCGGCTTCCGTTGATAATTGCCGGTTGCTCACGCTCGGCCGGTGTCATTGAACGGATTATTGCTTCAATACCTTTAAACGCGTCATCATCAAAATCGATATTCTTCAACATTTTACCCATTCCAGGTATCATAGCAGCCAAATCTTTCAGGTTACCCATTTTTTTGATCTGCTGTATCTGCTTTAAGAAATCATCGAAGTTAAACTGATTCTTGGCAATTTTCTTCTGCAGTTTACGCGCTTCTTCTTCATCGTACTGCTCCTGGGCGCGCTCAACAAGGGATACAATATCACCCATTCCCAAAATTCGGTCGGCCATACGGCTAGGGTGGAAAACATCCAATGCTTCCATCTTTTCACCTGTACCAACAAATTTAATGGGCTTATCAACAACGCTACGAATCGATAAAGCAGCACCACCCCGTGTATCACCGTCCAGCTTGGTTAATACAACTCCATCAAAATCTAAACGGTCATTAAATTCTTTGGCAGTATTAACAGCATCCTGACCTGTCATCGAGTCAACAACAAACAGAATCTCATCAGGATTTACAGCTTTTTTAACAGCCGAAATCTCCTCCATCATCTGTTCATCAATAGCTAAACGACCAGCGGTATCAATGATCACTACATCATGCGCACCTTTTTTTGCCTGCTTTATACCATCTTTAGCCAGCTTAACAGGATCTTTACATCCTTCTTCAGTATATACCGTCGCTCCAATTTGCTCACCAAGCACCTGTAACTGGTTAATAGCTGCCGGACGATAAACGTCACCAGCCACCAATAAAGGATTTTTGCTTCTTTTGGTCTTTAACAAATTAGCCAATTTACCGGTAAACGTTGTTTTACCAGATCCCTGCAAACCCGCGATCAAAATAATACTCGGAGAACCCTTAAGGTTGATATCTATCGATGTCCCCCCCATTAAAACAGCCAGTTCATCATGAACCAGCTTCACCATCATTTCTCCTGGTTTAACAGCATTAAGCACATTCTGGCCCATGGCCTTTTGCTTCACTGTTTCGGTAAAGGTTTTGGCTGTTTTATAGTTAACATCGGCATCTAACAATGCACGACGAATATCCTTAAGTGTCTCTGCAATATTTAGTTCGGTGATCTTACTCTCACCTTTCAGTAGTTTAAATGACCTCTCCAGCCTTTCGCTCAGATTCTCAAACATTCCTGTAACTATTTTAAATTTTGTGCAAAATTAAAAAATTATAACAGATAGTAGTCAGTTTTTTAGGCAGAAGTCCCAACAAATCTCAAATCGCAGGTATAAATAAATTTGCAAAATTAAGAATCTTCATTAATCAGGCCTGATTCTCTGAACCTTAGCCAAAACACAATGATACGCTGTGCAATTTCCAAAAGATAATATCCGTTTAAAATTTTAAACATAGGATTAATAAGGCTAAAAAAACGAATAAAAGCTTATTTTTGCAGATACATATGAGCAAACATATCTTTTTTCTATTTTAGAGTTCGCAAATTCACTCAATAGCAATGCACACACATAAAAGAACTTACCAAACCATTTCGATGAAGGTTTTATCAAAATTATCGTATATACTTTTTGCTGCGGCCATGTTTTCGAGTTGCATTCCGCAAAAAGAGATCGTTTTATTGCAAGATAAAAGTGATGATAAGAATTACGAAAATCCTTATCAGCCGCTTGATAACATTACAGATAAATATTTCCTTCAACCGAATGACTATCTGTTTATCAACGTCTCAACTCCTGATCCTAAAATTTCGGAATTCTTTAACCAGGCACAAGGGAATAACAATAATGTTCAACGAAACCAAAACTTTTTCTATTACCAGATAGATGATTCAATGAATATTGACTTCCCTTATGTTGGAAAAATCAATATGACCAATTGTAATGTGAAAATGGGTAAAGAGCGTGTTCAGGAAGCATTAAAACCATTTTTGAAAGAATACAGCCTCACCTTTAAGTTGGCATCCAACACCTTTACCGCTCTGGGTGAATTCAGAAAGCAAGGTGTTATTACAATGCAAAAAGAGCAGGTAACCATATTTGAGGCTGTTGCAATGGCCGGTGGCGTAACCCCATTTGGTAAACAACGCAAAATGAAACTGGTGCGTCAGTTACCTGATGGACCAGTAACTTATCAGATTGATCTGACCGATAAAAATGTTGTAAACTCTGAGTATTACTATGTGTACCCCAATGATTTGCTTTATGTAAGACCTATGAAAGCAAAGCAATTAGGTATAGGTGAATCTTTCTCGATTGGAATAATCACAACCGCTTTGGCTCTTTATCTGACTCTACAAACTATTATCAACTAATTTGAATTTATGTCGCCCGAAACACATAATTCTCAACCGAACAATTCATTATTTAACATTGACATAAAGCGTTTTATACAGGACCTGATTCACTATTGGTGGTTATTTGCTATAACGATACCCATTAGTTTATTAAGTGTATTTATGGTACACAGGTATATCCATCCCGTATACAGCTCCACTATAACGTTATTAATGGAAGAAAGGGGCGATGTAATGCCCCAGAACGATATTATGCAAGGCTTCGGTTTAACACCAGGACAACGAAGTGTTGACAACCAGATTGCCATCCTAACATCGTGGGATATTGTTCAGCAAACCATTGATCAGCTCGATTTTCATGTAAGTTATTTTGCAGAAGGACGTCTTAAAAACACTGAGATGTACCACAAATCTAACTACGTGATCGCCTTTGACTCAACACACCCACAGTTGATCAATATTCCAATATATGTTATTCCCATAGATAAAGAGCGCTGTAAAGTTAAAGTTGATGCTGAAAACGGAGGCAGCACATATGTATACAAGAATAAGGTCGGAGGAGGCAGTACCGGCCCAATCAGTTTTGAAACAACCGTCATGTATAACGAGGTAATTAAGACACCATGGGCCTGTTTCAAAGTTATTCCGCGTCGTACAAACTTAAACTCTAATATAGAGCGGTACTTCGTCTTCAACAATCCCCGTAATCTTGCAAGCCAGTTTAAGAGCAAATTGAGAGCACAATTACCAAATGAAGGTTCATCAATAATCAAGGTGTTTATAACAGGGAAAAACAACAATAAGAATCAGATTTTCCTTAATACATTGGCTGACGTTTTTATTGCCAATAACTTAAAGCAAAAAAACCTGATTGCAACCAATACCATTGATTTTATCAGTCAACAATTGCTTGTGATTGCCGATACTCTTCAACTAACTGGTTCAGAGCTTAGTCAATTTAGAACTGACAACCGGATTCAAAGTGTGTCTGCCAAGGCTGAATACTTGTTTTCAGGCATGCAGGAAATTGATCAGAAACTAACAGAACTCGAGATTAAAAAGAGCTATTATTTATATTTAGAAGAGTATTTCTCGGCAAACATAAACAAAGAAAACGTTTTGGCACCTGCCATGTACGAAATGGAAAACAGTATCTTAAGCGAGCAGATCAAGGCTATTATGGAGCTTAATTCGCAACGTTTATCCATTGGTTTATATGGTGATCAGCTTAACCTGGCCAATAAGGATCTTGAAAACCAGATTGAAATAGCCCGACAAACGCTTTTAAAAACAATAAACAGCCAGCTGACTGTTTTTGAAGACAATAAAGAGCGTCTTCTTGCCGAAAAACAGAAAAATGAGCAGGAGCTATACGGATTACCTGAAACAGAGCGCCGTTTACTGGGAATTGAGCGTAAATTCGAATTAAGTAATGAGGTTTATACATTTCTTCTGAGGAAACAGTCGGAGGCTCAAATTCAAAAGGCATCGAACACGCCTGATCACCAGGTTCTGGAAAGTGCGCGATACTCGGGACAAGTTTCGCCAGATAAGGCAGGCAACCAGAAGAAAGCTCTTCTGCTGGGTATTATCATCCCATTGGTTTTTTTAGCATTGAGACAATTGCTCAATAACAAAGTGATCGACTTGGATGATATTGAACGCATTACAACGCTGCCGATTATTGGAAATATTATCCACAATCCGAATGATGCGTCTAATGTAGTTGATGAACACCCCAAATCAGTCGTAACGGAGACGTTCAGAAGAGTGAGAACACGTATAGAGTTTTTGAATAAAGGTGTTAAATCTCCAATCATTGGTGTATCGTCATCGATGCCAGGTGAAGGAAAAACCTTTTGTGCACTCAATATGTCAGCAGCGTTTGCTCTAAGCGGTAAAAAGACAGCCCTGGTTGGTTTTGATATGCGCAAACCGGGAATGAATAAAATATTCGATAGCTATAATAAGTCAGGAATATCCAACTACCTGATCGGACAGGTTGGTTATGAAGATATTTTGATGGACTCGGGACAAGACAACCTGACCATTGTTCCATCAGGAAACATTCCTCCTAACCCGTCAGAGTTAATTAGCTCTAAAAAAACAGCTGAGTTATTTAGCAAGCTAAAAGACCAATTCGACATTATTATTATTGATACTCCACCAATGGGTATTGTATCTGACCCATATCTGCTGGCTCGCCATACAGACACATTGGTTTTTCTTGTTCGCCAGCAACATACCATTAAAAACGTCCTTGCACAAACCATTAAAAATATGCAAGATGAAGAAATATCAAACATTGGCATCCTGCTAAACGATATTCATGCCAAACGTAACAAATATGGTTACGGATATGGTTATGGCTACGGTTATGGCTATGGATATGGGTATTATGAAGAGTAAACAGTAATTTGTTGTTTTACATCAATTTTTCGAATTTCATGGTAGTCAACTTTGATTACCATGAAAAACCTTACTTCCATTGCACATGCCCTCCCGTTATTCACTTTAATATCGGGAATAAATCACTCTATGTTTCAACCTGACTAATCTGTTTTCCTGTTTTATATATCACTCTTTAGACAGTGAGCTTTTCCGGGTCAGAACAAGTCAAATGCCTGTTGAACGGCAACGATGAATACCTTCAATGGGAATATCCGGATACAGAATTTAACGGTTTCCCACGGCAGACCGGAATAGGGATGACAATAGAAGTCAGAGTAGCAAAAAAGGAAAAATGGCAGTGCCAATGAATATCCTGATAACTATTAATTCATAGAAGCACCGAAAGAGTGCCTATATAAATCAAATGCGCAGGTTTGACATGATATTTGAGGTGCAGTTCGTGTTTGGGGCATTAGTGCCTTAAAACGGGCCGTGAACAAAGTGTTGAAATCAACCGAGGTAATGGCGGGCGCAGAAGAAATTAAGGTATTTAAAAACAACATGCACTTAAAGACAACTATCTAAAAGTATTACAAAACGCCAAATTGTACTTCAGGCTATAACAAAATATTTATTTAGCGCATCACAGTAGTTTTCTAATTTAATGCTGAAGAATGGATTAAAATAGATACATAAAAGGCCGGTAAGTGATTACCGGCCTTTACTATATGTAACTTATACAGTTTCTACATTAAGAATGATAACAAGATACCTGCCGCTACTGCCGAGCCAATAACACCAGATACGTTTGGTGCCATAGCATGCATTAACAAGTGGTTATTAGGATCAGTCTTCAAACCCTCGTGTTGAACCACACGGGCTGAATCTGGAACTGCAGAAACACCAGCAGCGCCAATTAAAGGATTAATTTTATTATCGCCTTTTAAGAACACATTCATTAAACGAGCGAATAATAAACCTCCCGCTGTTGCAACCATAAAGGAAACAGCACCTAATCCGAAGATCTTTAATGAAGCTGTTGTTAAGAAATAATCTGCCTGTGTCGAAGCACCTACAGTAATCCCCAATAGAATTGTAACAATGTTGATCATTGAGTTACGCGCTGTATCAGCAAGACGTTCGGTAACACCAGATTCCTTTAGCAAGTTTCCGAAGAACAACATACCCAACAGAGGTAATGCTGATGGTGAAATAAACGTTGTTAGCAATAAACCAATAATCGGGAACATGATTTTCTCAGTCTTTGAAACCGCACGTGGAGGTTTCATCTTAATAGCACGATCTTTCTTTGGAATGATCAAGCGCATAATTGGCGGCTGAATAACAGGAACCAAGGCCATGTATGAGTATGCAGCAATGGCAATTGCTCCCATTAAGGTTGGCGCTAATTTAGATGACAAGAAAATCGCGGTAGGACCATCGGCACCACCGATAATACCAATTGCACCAGCTTCTTGAGGAGTAAAGCCCATTGCAGAAGCCCCCAGGAAAGTAGCAAAGATACCAACCTGCGCCGCAGCACCAAGGATCATTAACTTTGGATTAGAGATCAATGACGAAAAATCGGTCATTGCTCCAATACCCAGGAATATCAATGGTGGGTAAACCCCTTGTTGTACGCCAAAATACAAATAGTTCAATACCGAACCTTCTTCGTATAATCCAATCTTGTAACCGGCTAAAAACGGAACATTACCTAAAATTACACCAGTTCCGATCGGTATTAATAAAAGTGGTTCATAATCATATTTAATGGCCAGGAAAATAAAGAACAAACCTACACCAATCATTATAAAATTGGTGAAGTGCGCATTGGCAAATCCGGTAAAGTTCCAAAATGTTTCCAGCCCTTTTGATGCATGATCTATAAAGGTGTCACCGGCACCAGGACCGGCAGCAAACGCTTCAAACCCTCCTCCAATGAACTGAAGGCTGAATAAAAGCGATAAAACACCAAAAAGAGTGATAATTCTTTTCATAATTAATTTTTAAGCAATGCTATAACTTCCGATGAAATTATACCATTTCAATTAATACATCGTTTTGTAATACCGCATCACCAACTGATACCTTAACAGAAGCAACTGTACCGTCTTTTTCAGCCAATACGTTGTTTTCCATTTTCATGGCTTCCATAACTAACAAAACGTCACCCTTTTTCACGGTGTCACCTTCTTTAACCAAAACTTTGAAGATGTTACCAGGAAGAGGAGCATTTACTTTAATAGCCTTGCCTCCATCTTTTTTAGTAATAAAACCTTCACCTGGTTTACGCTGGATCTCTTTACGAACCAACTTAGGTGTTTTAGCTTTCTTAACCTCCTGATGTATTTCTACTTCATAATTTGTTCCGTTCACCTCTAACTGAGCAATATTTTCCTCAAGGTCTTTTAGATGAACATCATATTTATTACCTCTTATGGTAAAACTAAACTTTTTCATGTCCTGTTATCTGGGGAAATTAACATTGTTAAAACTATACACTTTAGAACTCCATGGAGAGTAGCGCTTTTTCACCTCTTTAATGGTAATAACGTTACTTTCTTCATCATGCTGTTCGTTAAAAAACAAATGCAAAGCCATGGCAATTGCAGCATTGGTTTCACCAGTGATAACCAACTCATCATCTACAATAACCTCTTTTTTTGCCATTCTATTTTTCTTACGAAGAGCTCGTCTTGTGCCCCAGCTTAATATTTTTGGGACAGTCAAAAACACTCCGATCAAGAACACCAAAGCCACAAATACGATAAACCATCCTAAAACGGTAATGGTCCACGTCATCGAGTCTACGATTAATAAATTCATATTTCTGTGGTTTAAAGTGGAATATTCGAGTGCTTCTTCGGAGGATTAGTTACTTTCTTCGTTTGTAAATTCTGGAAAGCTCTAATCACTCTAAAACGTGTATTTCTCGGCTCAATAACATCGTCAATATAACCATAAGAAGCTGCCTGATATGGATTAGCAAATGACTCTTCGTATTCATCGGTCTTTTTCTGAGCATATTCAGCTTTCTCCTCTTCAGTTTCCAGCTTTGAAATAGCCCTGCCTTCCAATACTTCAATAGCACCTTTCGCTCCCATTACAGCAATTTCGGCCATTGGCCATGCATAGTTAAAGTCACCTCTTAACTGTTTCGATGACATTACGTCGTGTGCTCCACCATATGACTTGCGGATTGTTACAGTTACTTTTGGTACTGTAGCTTCACCATAGGCAAACATTAATTTCGCACCATGAATAATGATACCTGCATACTCCTGACCTGAACCAGGTAAGAATCCAGGAACATCAACCAATGTCAGGATCGGAATGTTAAAAGCATCACACATTTGTACGAAACGAGCAGCTTTACGAGATGCATCACAATCTAAAACACCTGCCAGATAATTAGGCTGATTAGCAACAACACCAACAGACTGACCATCCAGACGACAGAATCCGGTGATGATGTTTTTCGCATAATTACGGTGTACTTCTAAAAATTCACCATCATCAGCCAGTGAGAAGATAATATCATTCATATCGTATGGTAAGTTCGGATTATCCGGTACGATATTATTCAATGCATCATCCATGCGATCGATTGGATCGTTACACTCCAATACGGGAGCTTCCTCCATATTGTTTTGTGGTAAATAAGAAACCAACTTACGAATAAGCAATAAGCCTTCTTCCTCATTTTCGCACTTAAAGTGAGCAACACCAGACTTAGAAGCGTGTACATCTGCTCCACCCAGGTCTTCCACTGTAATTTCTTCACCCGTCACGGTTTTCACAACCTTAGGACCTGTAACAAACATATATGAAGAATCTTCGGTCATCATTATAAAGTCTGTTAGCGCCGGTGAGTAAACTGCACCACCTGCACAAGGACCAAAAATGGCAGAAATCTGAGGAATAACACCTGATGCAAGAATATTACGCTCAAATATTTCAGCATAACCGGCCAGAGAAGTAACACCTTCCTGAATACGGGCACCACCCGAATCATTGATACCGATAACAGGAGCACCAACTTTCATGGCCATATCCATGATCTTACAAATTTTCTGAGCCATTGTTTCAGACAATGAACCTCCGAATACTGTAAAATCTTGTGCATAAACATATACAACACGACCATCGATGGTACCGTGACCTGTTATAACACCGTCACCAAGAAACTTGTTCTTTTCCATACCAAAATTGGTACAACGATGCGTTACAAACATATCCAGTTCTTCAAAAGAACCTTCGTCCAATAATACTTCAATTCTTTCACGCGCAGTCATTTTACCTTGCGAATGCTGCTTTTCAATGCGCTTTTCACCACCACCCAATTTAGCTTCTGAGCGGAGGTCAATTAGTTTCTTAATTTTATCCTGAGTTGACATATGGAATTGTAAGATTTAGTCAGACGATTGAATTACTTATTAGGATCTTCACAAAGCTCTGTCAACACACCAAATGTTGACTTTGGGTGAAGGAAACCAATATTCAATCCTTCTGCACCTTTACGTGGCGCTTTGTCAATTAATCTTACCCCCTGCTCTTCTGCAAATGTTAACTTTTCAGCCAGATTCTCTACAGCGAAAGCCATGTGGTGAATTCCCTCTCCTTTTTTCTCAATGTACTTACCAATTGGTCCTTCAGGATCAGTTGATTCTAAAAGTTCAATTTTTGTATCTCCCACTTTAAAAAACGCAGTCTTCACCTTCTGATCAACCACTTCTTCTACAGCGTAACACTCTAGTCCATAAACTTTTTCAAAGAAAGGAATTGCTTCTTTTAAGTCTTTAACGGCGATCCCAATGTGCTCAATATGCGTAGGCTTCATATCTAATAATTTATTGTTTAATAAAAATTGTAAGAACAAAAGTAGAAACTAATCGTTCTAAATCCACATATTTCCACCGAAAAAAAGATTGTTTTAAAACATATAACGTCTATGAAGTATCGTTAAATAGTATTAAATCGAACTTGTTAGATATTTGCATATATTTTGAATACTGCACTTAGAACGAGCTTTTATATCATAATTTACTTATAAATTATAAGAAAATTCCGAAAATACTGTAAGTATACTTAGGTTTATATTTACTAATTATAAGTATTTAATCTTTAATTATGACATTTTTTTCTCACTGCTGACAATCGTCAGTTATATAACCGTCAAAGGACAGTTGTTAGTGCATAAAGCCATTTGTCCTTACTTGATTCATAATCGAATGACTATTTATCGTCATTACTGAAAAACAACACACCCTCCTACTTAGTATTATTGATTTAGCTTTGCCGCTTTAATTAACGGTTGTTATCATCTGAATCGAGACTAAATCGGATCATATACAAAAGCTGGGTCTAATCTGGAAATGTTTAATTTGTGGTAAATTAGAATTAAACTAAAGAGCTTATTAAGGAAGTTACCAGCTTTTCTAAATGCATAATGGATCCAGTTTGTAAATAAGATATTTCTTAGGCTGAAGGCCTAAAACATCACAACAAGGGGCAACGCCTTTTAGTGTTCGAAAAGAAGTTTTATAAACGTATAGATCTATGCATCATGTAAATCAGCTCTCCTCCTTACAAAAAGCTACTCTTTACTGTTATTATTGTTCAATATGCTCATAGCAAGCAAAT
>NZ_JBNGPA010000038.1:0-52579 GCF_050589845.1 Carboxylicivirga agarovorans
AAACTCTTTGAGTTTACAACAGTTCCAACAGCTCATCATTATCATCATGATTTAGCTGTTTGTAGAACTAAAAGTATCTCTTAATTTTAAGCTTCAATTTGTCCAATAAGTTTTGACGTCAAACAATTATTCATCCTTGGTATAAAACATCACATAAAGATGAAGATGATATGCCTGCCCATATGATGTGGAAAGGAGTGACATTAGTTGATTTACAACTCACTGAGTTAATGAAACTGTATAACATTTATAAAGACCCATCGAAGTATGATAAGCATAAAGTTAGTTGGGATAAGCTATCTAAAATGGTTGATATCCAAATCAATTAAAATAGCTGTAAGTGACCAAAACAAGTGGAAAGCTATAAGGATGTTAGATGATAAGATAAAGGAACATTATCGAATCGTCTTAAAACAACGAATAGCAATCTATTGAAAAGAACCCTGTGCCTTATGGAACAGGGTTTCTTATTTCTTAATCATCAACTACCGTTAAAGATTTTATTTCTCTTGATTGATAGCGTATGTAACTAAAAGGGATTCTGTTCATTAGCTATGTATTTAAAAACAATCAATTATTCATTTAAACAATTACAAGATGGTAACCAAAATTTTTAAAACAATCGAGGAATTTGCAAAGTCTAACCCTTCTCAGGAAACAGTAGAGAGAGTATTAAACTACATTAACCGTTCTCAAATCTCTAAGGCAAGACTAGAATTAAGAGAAAGAAATATCGAACTCAATAGGTTAATGGGGCTTGGTAAGAAGATGAAGGAATCAGGTCTTAAGCTTGGTGATGATTATAAGAGTAAGGTAAATTCTATTAAGGCTGAAATAAAAAAACTTACTGCTATCATTCCTCCCAAAAAGGAGAAGAAGGAAGAGTCTAAGGAAGAAGAAAAATAATACCCTCATAAATAACAAACCCTCCTTAAATAGAGGGTTTGTTGTGTCATACATATTATAATTCTAACTTGCCTTGGTTTGGTTTAGAAATGTGTTCAATTACTTCTAATATTTGATAACTCTTTTGGTCTACAACATAGGTATTTAGACCTTCATCAAATGTTTTTCTTTTTCTTAATTTAACTCTTAATTGGTCACCTCTCCTGAATGGTTCATTGTTTAGTCTATTCAGGAAATTTTCATCTCTGACATATGCTTTTATTTCATAACCCCTCCAAATAAAACCCCATTTTGCACCTCCTTCAAAATGAATCGTTTTAATTACAATAATTACTTCTTCATCTTCCATAATTTCTTCTGGAATAGCTTCAATTTCTTGTAACTCAATGTCGTCAATAACCAAATCCTCGAACTCATTTCTTGAAACATCGATTATAGTAGTACCCTCTTTAGTAATATCTATACTCTGAATAGTGCCGTCATTTGAAACCACCTTGAAGGATTGATTAATTGATTGCTTAACCTCGATGTTGTTGTACGTATTATATACGATAGGGGTAACTTTTTCTTCATCTTCCTTTTGTACCATCTTGACAATTTCTTTTACCTCGTCAAAAGTAAAAGTCTTACCATCTTTCTTGGTTACCCAAAGGGTAAACAGAACAACGAATGAACCTGATACAATCGCACTTAATGTATTTAAAATAGCTGTTTGATACTCTGGCGATATCTTTATCTTAAAACTACCAGCCTCTGGAGGGAATACTTGAATTACTAAATCATCTTTTGCACACCCAACTTCCTCGTTGATTTTATACAGAATGTTATTGTAATGTTCAAGAAATTCAGTGAGAGTCTGTAATTTAATGTGGTTATCTCCACCAAATCTAATAGTAATTTCGTTGTTCATCTGTTTTGTTTAGGTTATAACAAATATAATTATTGTAAATAGACAAACAAGATTTTAAACACGTACTCTTAGTTATTTATATCCAAGTAATGTGAAACGATTATATTATCAGTTACGGTTGAGAATACGGTCTTAAACGGAGTGTCTATTCCCTTTAACTTGATTTCCATATACCCCAATTTATCATTACCATTGGTTGGGATTGGTTCCTTCCAATTTGAGTAATCATCTTTCTTATCACCAACCCTATTTTTCAACTCTAACTTTTTGATTCTCTTCACCTCTTTGTCAAAATCAAAATCTGAAATTCTCCATATTTTGATTCTTTCAATCATTGATTTTATTACTTCCTCCTGGTCTTCTTTAGAACCAACTAATTCAATTTCTGTGTTCATACCATCATTGAAAACTTTTATCTCATTTTCAATCTTATCAATATCAGATTTAAATTCCTTTATTGACATATTGGCAGACCCTATTTGTTCTTCAAACTCAGATTCTTGAATTAATCCTTTGGTAAAAAATCCAAGTAACTTCTTTCTTAATGATTCCTTTTCTTCAACCTGAGATTTGAAGTATTCAATCTGTGAAAGTTTACTATCTAAATCAAATGATTCTTTCTTTCTATCCCAATATTCATCAATGAATTCAGGTACACCCAT
Organism: Carboxylicivirga agarovorans; assembly: GCF_050589845.1. Lineage (NCBI taxonomy): Bacteria > Pseudomonadati > Bacteroidota > Bacteroidia > Marinilabiliales > Marinilabiliaceae > Carboxylicivirga > Carboxylicivirga agarovorans. Next base: position 2,479 of record NZ_JBNGPA010000038.1, read on the forward strand.
AAAAACAAATCTTGTCACTCTATCAATCACCTTAGAACTGAATTGACCATTCTTACATTTGATTTGTTTATCCTTTCTACCTGAACAGAAATAATATGAACTAGGATTACCATTCCTCATATCAGTTCTTGATAAGTAAGATAGACCACAACAGCCACAAGATATTTTACCCTTTACTAGATACTTGTATTTAGATTCCTTATTGAAATATCCTTCATTCTCCTTAAATGTATTTTGAACTTCATCCCATAATGATTCATTTACTATTGAAGGTATCTTAATGACTTGACCTGAATAATGTCTTTCTCCTTTATAAAGTGGTGACTTAAGTATTTTAGTAATCGTATTCTTACCCCATTGGATTGATATATCACCATTAACAGTAGTTCTTTTTCTACCTCTTTTACTGTTCCTTGTTTCAACCCCTAATGAATCTAATTGGTTGGCTATCCATCTAGTAGATTTACCTTCCTTTCTCCATTCATACATTTGGATAACCCATTTAGCTTCTTCTTCATTGATACCGATATATCCATCTTTGGTTCTTTCAATACCATAAGGAGCTACACCAAGACCAGACCATTTACCTTGACTTGCTGAATATCTTCTACCTCTTATACTTCGGTCTATATAGGTGTTCCTTTCATACTCAGCCATAAATGAAAGTATGGTAATTACCATCTGATTCATTAGACCGCCTTCCAAAGTATTTAGATTATCCTTCTTGAAGTAGATATTGATACCCTTCTTGGTGAAGTCCTCTATTTCATTTAAGGAACGTAGGGCAGACCTAGAGAATCGGGATAGTTCCCAAACAAGAATATTTTTGATATTATTCTCTAGTACAAAGTCTTTCATTTCTTCATACTGTATACGTTCTGCATCAGGTGAATATCCTGATACCTTCTCTGCAAATACATTAACTACATTATAGTTAAGGGCAGTTGCATATTGTCTTAAAGATTCCTCTTGTGAGGTATAATCTTGGGAATCTGTAGAGACACGGAGATAAAGAATACAATCATTCATACCTTAAAAGTTTTCTTAAATGTATGAATAATAGGCGTAGTAATTAAAATTTATATCATAATAATGATAGGACCTCCCGGAGCGGGGAAGTCCATGTTGGCCAAGCGGCTGGCAAGTATTCTGCCGCCCTTAACTTTGGATGAGGCTTTAGAAACTACCAAGATACATTCGGTGGCGGGAAAGACCGGTAATGATACGGCACTAATTACCCAACGTCCCTTCAGGAGTCCGCATCATACGATAAGTGAAGTAGCAATATTTTTAAATGCGGCATAAATATACAAAAATTGCTAAGAAATTGCCGTGTACCCCATGCGTTTATTTTTTAATTCGCAGATAATCAATGATTAATATAATTACAAATAACTAACTACCCTATCTCTGTAAGCTTTAAGGGGTAGTTATGGTACGTTTAAAGACTACATAAGGTGCAATTAAAACCACGCACGATAACATTCGTAAACACTCACAATACCATTCGCATAAATCACAAATTATTCATCATTAACGCCAATTAATTTGCATATATGCAAATATAATTGCACTTTTACGCTGTCATGAGTAATGCCTATTGGAATAACAAAGCTAAGAGATTATTGAAATCTGAACTAGTTAGGCGAGGAATTTCGAACGAACAACTTGTTGTACTTCTTGATAGAGTGGGAGTTACAGAGACTAAATCAAGTATCGATTCTAAAATTAGTCGAGGTACATTTAGTGCTACTTTCTTAATTCAGTGCTTAAATGCTATCGGTTGCAAGCATTTCGTACCAGATATTTCACCAGACTTAGTAACAGAACCTCTTGAACTGAATAATGCCGTACAGAAACATGGATAAGATGATTTACACAAAGAAAGGTACAAACGCTACTTTTATCGATATTAATGGTTTTAACCCAGTAAAAGACAATAAATCATTCCCCGTAGTTAGTTTATTTACAGGGGCAGGAGGTATGGATATCGGTTTGGAAGACGCTGGATTTAGCACTAGTGTATGTATTGAAAATGACAGTCACTGTAGAGAAACATTAAAACATAATCGTCCAGATTGGCATGTTATTGAAAGTACTGAATTAAAAGTTAATAATGAACTTACACAGCGTGAAGCCGGAAACATTAGAGAAGTTACTACACAGGAAGTAAAGGATATTTTAGGAGAATCTGCTGACAATTTATCTTTAGTGGTTGGAGGTGCACCGTGTCAACCTTTTTCAAACATTGGCAAGAAAGAAGGAAAAAACGACAAAAAGAATGGCGATTTATTTCTTGAGTTTGTTAGGTTCGTTAGGGATTTAAGACCTAAAGGTTTTATTTTTGAGAACGTTTCAGGAATTACTCAAAAAAAGCATTCTGATGTAATTAATTACATGTTAGAAAACTTCAAAGGTCTTGGTTACGGTATTTCATATGCAATTCTCAATTCTGCCGACTATGGCGTTCCTCAAACCAGAAAAAGATTCTTCCTTATTGGTTTGCAAGGTGTCGATAACCCGGCTTTTCCATTACCTACCCATTTTTCAGGTAATCTAAACTCTATAAATGATTATATAGGTGTAAATAAGAGCACTGTGGACGTTAAAACGTTATCGAAGTGGGTAACTGTTGAACGTGCATTTAAGAAGCTTCCTAAGAACTATAAGAAGAGGAAAGATTATACGGTGATGAATATATCACAACCAGTGCAGGACAGAATGAAATATGTGCAGCAAGGTGAGAATTTTAAGTCAATCCCTTTGGACCTTCGCCCAAATTGTTGGAAGAACGGAAAACATCAAGGCGATGATACGTTTGGTAGATTAAAATCAGACGCACCTTCAGTTACAATTAGAACTGCGGCATATAATCCTTCTAAAGGTCGATACATACACCCTAATGAGAACAGAGGATTGGATACTATCGAACTGGCGGCATTACAATCATTTCCTTATGAGTGGACATTTAAAGTTGCTAACCCAAAGAAAGATATAACATTAGCAAGTGGAGGACGACAAATAGGTAATGCAGTCCCCCCGTTACTAGCAGAGGCAATTGGTAAGGCGCTATTACTTCAACTAAACAATGTGAATCAGTTTAGTATTCTTGACAAAACATCTGTTGCAGAGTTAAGCGAATCAACTGCATAAACCTCATCAACTGCCGCTTGTGGTTCATTGTGGACAGTTGTAATGGAATGTGTTGCAACTGTTCTTAGCGCTTTCCTATCAGAGTCATTGATACTGCGTGAAATTGCGTAGTATTTCAATCCTTTAGGGTCTATAATCCAGTTTCGTGTTTGAAGGTGTACATAAATTGCTTTCATTAAACTACCCTCATGTGGTAATTGCAACCTTCTATCAGGACGTAAAGAAGCCTTAACACCGATATAACCTATGATATCGTCAAAACCACAACTATTAACGAAACTTTGATACAATGACGAAATGAAATTCAGGTTCTCAGTTGTAAGTTCCGTTATTGGTTCAAATTCTGAAACTCTTTGCCTTACTACATCACCGCTAACAATTACAAAATCAGGATTTGAAGTTATTAGTTCAACATCGGTACTAGCTACAATTTTCTCACGCAAGTCATAAATAATATTACAAAATTCTTCATTATATAAGGTCGCTACATCGAATTGCCTAATGTTTGGGAGAATTAGCGCCAAATTAGCTGCGTCTCCACTTACGAATAAATTCCAAGATGCTATTCCTAATAGATATTCATACCAATCGCCATGAGCATTATTAAGTGCACCATCTTTTACGTTGGCATCTTCTGCCTTAATAGTATTGTCAAGTTCTTTGAAAAGTGTAATTAATGAGGTGTCACCTTCCGGTAAATTACCGTTCAACATCTCACATAAAGCTTCATCCTTATTTATTTGTGGTACAAGCTTTCGGTTTCTTCGAATATAACTAAGTAGTGCCATTTGCTTTTTGGGAATTTATAACTTCGATTATGTCATTTACACAAAATTGTAAATTATTCTTAATATCACACCCCCAAAAGCGCAAAACTTTCCATCCTTGATTTGTTAGGTACTGATTAACTTCATCATCTCTTCTAATATTCGACTCAATTTTTTTATGCCAAAACTCTTTATTTGTTTTGATTTTGTGCTTTGCTGTTTCCCAATCTTTACCATGAAAGAATTCGCTATCTGCAAATATTGCAACTTTGTATTTTGTAAACGTAAAGTCCGGCTTGCCAAAGATTTTTTTATTATTTCTTCGATACCGATATCCTCTTCTCCAAAGTTCCTTAGCAAGTAGTTCTTCAATCACCGTGTGAGAAGATTTTATCGCTTGCATATTCCTTCTTCGCTGGTCTAGAGTCTTATTATCCATTAGATGAAGATTTAGTGTTTGTTGGCCTGTGGCTCCGCCACAGACCATAACAAACGATACTATAGTTAGGCAACACCTAGGTAACACATGAATTTAAGAAAATTAAATTGAAACAATCCAACCCCAATGAAATCCTTCAACTTGGATAACTTCTCCCATTCTGATTCAGTTATTAAGTTCTTGTGATTTCTTTTAACAGTGTTTATTGCTTTATCTAAATTTTCGATTTGTAGTTTTCCACTCCTTGAATTCTTCCATACGAAATATATTAGCGCACTGAATTCAACATTTCCATCTAGGAAATTATTTATCATGAATTTAAGTTGGTTAACGTTCTTATCGTGTGAAAATCTTTTATCGATACTCTTAACCTTAACAGTGTTTAGTTTAACATCACCACTATTTAATTCCGGCACTATGCGAATTTTGTCGTATTTTAAATTTCTAGACTTGTTATAATGGCGTGTTGTAACATCATTGAAAGTTAACCTGTCACCTAATAACTGGTGAAATAACTGTGGAAGTTCGTTAGGATTCAATAAATCGAATAGGTCTAATCCGTTTTTCCCAATTATACCCGTTTTTGAAAACGCACCTGACGAAACCTTAACCTCAACTCTATCTACTTTGCAATTGGTTGTGTTGAATGTGGAGTGATGCATTTTGTCGATATACTGTTTTCTCATCTTATGCTCTCGTATTTCTAATGATTTCGGGTAAACCGTTAACCGTATATCACTATCTTTTTTCCCACTTATAAATTCGCCTGTATTCTTATCAAATTCGTTCGGAAAATCCCAAATTGAAGCTTTACTCGCTAACTTGTACCTAATGTCTTTACCGCTAATTTTATGCACAGCATTATTACATTGGTCTGATTGATAAAATACATCAGATAACCTTTCATAAGCACCATCATTGGCGTCTCTATAAATTTCGTATCGTGAGACATTGTTAAAGTTAAGCCTTAACACTCTCGAAACCTTTAGAATTGAGGAAAGTATCCATATGCTCGATTGCTCATATAAGATTTGATTATCAACCTCCATTAAGCAGTTTCTCCTGCTTCTAGTATGAGAGGTGTGTAGATAACCAACGTGAACATCATCAATGAATATTGAGAATGAATAATAGTAACTAACGCCTCCTTTGTGATTTGGTATAAGAGTAATTTCATCATTTACGGCATAAGGTGTATTCGAAACAAAAACCTCTTGAAATCGGAAATTAGTGCGATTAGTAATTTTGAAAGTAAGATGTAATTTATCTACACCATATACAGCATCTTTATCGTATACTAAAAACGTATTGTTATATAGGTTTTTTGGGTACGATGTCAACTTATTCTTACAATCCTTAATCCCTAAATGATGAAAGATTGTTTTATCTCTGACTTTTAATAGGTCATTTTCTAATTTAGTTTTCACTTACTGACCTCCTATGAGCCAGTATTTTTTGTTTATTAAACATGGTATTCGGCAATTTTGGCTGTTCTTCGATATTATTTTAGTTTCTTCTCAGCCTTTAAGTTATTTTTATGGATTACTGTTAAATTATGGATGCACCTGTCAAAACAAAATGCACCCATAATCATAAACCGAATCCTATAATAAATACCGTTAAAATCACTTTCCGGTATTATATTTTTTTATAATTTTTAATTTAAGTAATATTATTTTACTTAAATAGTTTTCTACATATCACCCCTGTTACTATAGTACTGGTCCTTATCATGTTCACAGTAAATCAGGATACCCACCACCCTCACCGGGATGTGTTATTCAAAGATAGGGGGGAGGGGGTAACGCCACAACTACTGCATTACATCCTTAACTAAGGACACTTTATGAAGTTTACCATTAATTAGTTCATAGCTGTATTGCTTAATTCCCTTCACTGTATAGTATGTGTATTCCTTGTATATATTCCTAACTACAACCTTTGTTATTTTCTCATGGTGAATAGTAGGAACTTGTTCCATAATGCAAGTATCTTTGTTATTCCCATGAATATAAATATCAGTTATTAAAGTATCTATAAATGTTTCATACTCTTGAGTTTTCATAGAATGACAATTTGTAACTGATTGAGTGCCATTTTTATTCATTTTCTCAAGGTACTCACCTAATCCCGTAATATACGTGGCACTTCTACTATCACTCTTCAACTTCTCCAATACAATCATTGAGTCATGTAAATTTTTCGTGTCTCTATCGATTGCCTCTTCAATCGCAATTTTTTGTTCAACATATTGGTCCTCCCTAATTACACTTCTCAATAATAGGTCTGTTAACTTTGTTAATTTCTTACTACTGCTGTTAATGTGCTTCTTGAATGTTTTGATATCCTTTTTTATTGAATCAACCTTAATGGTATTCTGTTTCATCTTAGGAATCATTACATCCCCAACTGTTACCTTCTCTGAATATTCAATTAGTAGTGACCAAATTGACAAGTAAACAAAACTGTTTAACAGATTTATGTTGATACCATAATTTCCACAAACTTTGGATGTTTGCCCTGTTACTTTATATCGATTGGACATACATTTATATGCGAAGTCCCTCTTCGATGCTCTTGCATGCTGATAATAACTTAACCCGCACTTACCACACTTAACAAGTCCCTTCAGGTAGTTAACAAAAATAGCTTTATCATTATTTAAATTTAAATTCTTATCAAAAATTTGTTTCGCTCTTATATATGTCACCTCATCGATAATGGCGGGTATGTCAACAACACCAAAAACATACTTTCTCTTTCCATGATAAGCTGAATTATGAAGTATTTCACGTATTTGGGTATCACTCCATTTAACCCCTTTTTTCGTTGGGATATTATCGTTATTGAGGCGTCTAGCTATTGAAGGTGACGCCATGCCATTTATAAAATAATCATAGATATCCTTAACCACCTCAGATTCATTCTTATCTATACACAACTTACCCGATTCACTCTTATATCCATAAGGTGGTAAACTAAATGAACCTCCGGACTTTAAATGGTAGTGCAACCCCCTTTTACTTCGTTCAGTAATTGTTGTTCTTTCGTATTGGGCAACACTTCCCATAATACCCAAAAGCATTTGCGCAGTATTATTTACCGATTTATCATCATTGAGAGTATTAATGTTTTCTTTCTTAGCGTAAACATTAATTCGCTTCTCTGTCAGTATATCTACGGTTTTGAGGATATCTTTAAGGTTGCGACCTAAGCGACTAAGTTCCCATATTAGAATATTATCAACCTGTCCACCCTTTGCGTAATCCATCAATTCTTTAAACGCAAGTCTTTCAGTAGCATTAGTTGTGCCTGAAACCTTCTCTTCATATACACCAAGGATTTTAAATTTCATATACTTAGCATAATCCCTTAGGTCCTGAATTTGAGATTTATTATTTTGTACTTCCGTTGATACTCTTGAATAAATTACACAGGATTTCATATTAAATTAATTTTGATTAATTATACGTCCGCATATAAAAATAGTTACACTGACGTGGCTTTGGTTGGTGGAGGCTCATTTCCGCAACCCGGTGAAATATCATTGGCTCACAATGGTGTGCTGTTTCTCGATGAGTTGCCTGAGTTTAAGCGAACAGTACTTGAAGTGATGCGTCAGCCTTTGGAAGACAGGCGTATTAGTATATCACGTGCCCGTTTTACAATTGATTATCCCGCCAGTTTTATGCTGGTTTCATCAATGAATCCCTGCCCATGTGGTTACTTTAATCATCCTGAAAAGAAATGCGTTTGCAGTCCCGGCGTTGTGCAAAAGTACCTGAGCAAAATATCAGGTCCTTTATTGGATCGTATCGATCTGCATATTGAAGTCGTGCCTGTTCCTTTCAATAAACTGGCAGAGGCGCCTCCGTCAGAGAACAGCATTAGCGTACGTGACCGTGTCATGAAAGCACGCCGCATTCAGGTTGACCGCTTTAAGGACAATGAAAGCGTCCACTGTAATGCGCAAATGAGCAGTCGCCTGTTTAGCCAATATGCCATGCCCGATGAGGCAGGCATGCGAATACTGAAAAGCGCCATGGAAAAGCTTGATCTGTCGGCCCGTGCCTATGACCGTATTTTAAAAGTATCGCGAACAATAGCCGATTTGGAAGAAAGCGATACAATACAATCGCATCATGTTGCCGAGGCTGTTCAATACAGAAGTTTGGACAGGTCTAACTGGGGTGCTTGATTGTTGCCTAACGATGAAGCATCAACTATCATGGGTAGAGTTGACAATAATCATCAACACTGGTTAAAACATTCTTTTACTTCGTGTTGTTGTATTACTAATCCAAAATCAACTAAAAAAAGAAACTTATGACATCAAATAGCTTAATGGACCCTATAGGACGCCTGATGGGATTAAGATATAAATCGCACCCGTGGCATGGGGTTGACATAGGCGATAAGTGCCCCGAAATACTAACCTGCTTTATTGAAGTGGTGCCAACAGATACAATTAAGTATGAGGTAGATAAGGAAAGTGGATACCTGCGTATAGACAGGCCGCAGAAGTATTCCAATGTTGTACCTGCACCTTACGGCTTTATTCCTCAGACATATTGTGGAAAACTGGTAGGTAAGTATTGTGCCGAAAAATCGGGCAAGAAAGATATCATAGGTGATGGCGATCCCTTGGATATTCTTGTGTTGACCGAGAAAGATATTCCCCACGGTGATGTATTGGCGCAGGCGATCCCGATCGGTGGATTTCGAATGCTGGATGGTAATCAGGCCGATGATAAAATTATATCGGTCCTTAAAAATGATGTGGTTTACGGCGAATACAAGGACATTAATGATATGCCTGAAATGGTGATTAAGCGATTAAAGCACTATTTCCTGACTTATAAAGATATGCCAGGACTAAGCAATGACTCAGAGATAACACATGTTTATGGTGCCGAAGAAGCTAAGGAAGTGATTAAACTTTCCATTAAAGATTACGAGAACCGCTTTGAGGGATTACGAAAAGCATTATCGACTTATTAATAACTGTGCATGTTGTTGCCCTTGGTATCAATAGGTGCAATTTGATTTAGAATGTCAGTTCAAAAATGTGCTCATTAGCATGTTGGTGGTAACTGATGGAAATAGCGGAAATATCGCAGATGCGTTTTACAATAGAAAGGCCAATGCCCAGCGATTGCGGGTGTTGGCTGTTTTTTTGAAACCTGCCGAATAGTTTCTCAGGCTCATAGGTCACCGGAAGTCCACTATTTGTTATTTGTAGAATGTTTTGATCAAATCGTATTTTGATGAAGCCATCGCTGACATTATGCCTGATCGCATTCTTTAATAAATTGAGCGTTAAGGTATGAGCAAGGGACATATTCATGGTCGAGCTTAGCTGGCTTGATGAAATGACTTCAACCTGCAGACCTGCTTCATCAATCAATGGTTCGAGGTTTTCTAATTGTTGGCGTATTAACTCATTAAAATTAACCGGTACCGCATCAGAAAAGACGCGATTGTCAAGTTTTGCCAGAAATATTAATGCCTGGTTGGTCTTCGACAGTCGATTGGTTGTTTCAATTAAGCCGGCAATGGTTTTGATTTGTTCTTCAGTTAAATTATCCGCCTGTATCAGCTCATCTAATTTGGCATTAATAATAGCCAGTGGTGTTTGTAACTCGTGCGATGTGTTGCCAGTGTACTCTTTCAAACGAATGTAGTCTTCTTTTATTTTTTTGTCCATGGCATTAAACACCTCGTTGAGCTGTTCAAACTCATCAATATCCGAAGTCATCAGGTCTAAACGATTGTCTTTGTTAACATCGAAAGCTTTAAGTTTATTGATTGTGTCGTAAAAAACAGTCAGAGAATACCTTGTTGATGCCCTGTTGACCATGTATAATATCAGGAAGAAAAGAATCGGAAATACGGTTAGCATCAGGGTAAACTTCATAACCATTAGATCAGATGGAGCAGTAGAGCGTATGACGGTATATTGGATGGTATGTGTGTGTGCAGGTTTGAGGTAGCTTAGTTTTCGGTAAAACTCATACTTGCCGGTTGATTTATTTTGAATAATGGTATCGGTAAAAGCATGTTGTGTTTCATCAGTTCTTAGCTGCAAAGTGTCAATACGAACGTCGGCATAAGTAAGTCCCTGGTCAAGGTTGTTTTCAACCTGTTGCTGTGCTTCAAGCAGCTCATTGTTAAACATTTTATTAACCGCATATCGAATAAAATAGTAACCACCCAGGCTTCCGATGAAAAAGAAGAAGATACTGGCTGAGATAAAATTCAATCCGGTTTTGGTTAATAGTTTCATGTTTGGACTTATGATTTATGATGTTTGCTTTTTATATTTCCATTTATAATTCTATCTGTCGACCTAATAACCTATCATGCATCTGTAAACTTATAGCCCACTCCGTAAACGTTTTTAATGTAGTCTTCGCATCCGGCTTTGATCAGTTTCTTACGCAAATTCTTAATATGTGAATAGATCAGATCATCGGTAAAGCCATAGTCCATGAAGTCTTTTGACATATGCTCGCCAATGCCTGTTTTAGTTAATACGCGGTTTTTATTGGCAATAAAATAAACCAGTAAATCAAATTCTTTTTTTGTGAGGTCCAGTGGTGTGCCATTTACTTTCACCAAAAGTTCGCTGGGTGTTATCTCTAGCTCATTAAACTCAATGATCTCTTCACCTTTGAAATGAACTCGTCTTACAAGGGACTTTAGGCGGGCATTGAGCTCAGCCATTTGAAAAGGTTTGGTCAGGTAGTCATCAGCCCCAAGTTCCAGTCCTTCAATTTTGTTTTCAAGGCTATCGCGTGCCGAAAGTATTATAATGCCTGTTTGCATTCCTTCTCCCTTCACTTTTTTAACTACTTCCAAACCATTGCCATCGGGCAGGTTGAGGTCCAGAATAATGATGTCAAACAAGCTGTCCACAAGATCAAGTGCTGAAGCCAGATCGACAGCTATCTCACAAGTGTGTCCTTCAGAAACAATGAATTGCTGAACACTATTGGCCAGTTGAGGTTCGTCTTCTACAATTAGTATTTTCATTTCTTAAAGCTCGACGACTAAAGAGCACTGAACGGGGTCATGTCAATAGTCCGGATTCTGAAACTAAAAAGCATACCTGATTATATTCATCACCATGGATACCATGATCATTGTACAGGCGATACCAAAATAAAGAAAATTCTTTTTAAAGATAAGCTTAGGTGTGTGATTACTTTTGGCAAATACCCAGCCAATATGGCTTATGACCAGTGTAAATACCATCAGTATAAAATGTTCAACAGCCCAAAAGCGACCTTTTACCACCTGATTCTGGTATACATTTATCTCACCACTTGAGAACTCGATCATATACATGACGAATAAGATAGTTCCTAAAACAAATTGCAGATAAAGCAGCATTGTAGCGTAGAAAGGCAGTTGTACATCAAGTTTTTTTAGCTTGAACTTAAAGTATAAGCCTCCGATACCGCGCACAAGAATAACGCCTGTTAAAATACAAGCCACCACACTGGTGATAATATGCAGTATCAGTATCAGCTCTCTCATTCGCTTATTTCTTTGGCAATAAGGCTTGCCTGCTTAATGCGGTCGGCCATTCCAATTCCATCGCGCAGGTTGCCGGCTACGATCAAACCCTGGTATTGCTTTTGCACCTCTTCAATGGCTTTGTAGCGCTCACCGGTATTGGCTCCATACTGTGGGATGGCGTGCGAATAACGTTTGATCTTAACCATTGACGGATTAAAATCGGGTACTTTCATCAGATCTGTAAATTCCTTTTCCAATACCTGCATTAGATCTTCATCGTTTAAGTCGCAGAGCTTTTCATTACGAATACCTCCCATGAATATGGTGAGTAAAGCTCCTCCTTCAGGGGCACGGCCTTTGAACAACGATGACATAAACAAAACGCCCAACAGATCACGCTTTTCTTTGTGAGGTATCAGACCTCCAAAACCATCCAGAGCACGACCATTCCATTGGTCAAAACCCAGGGACACTTCAACCACTCTTGCATACTTAAGATTGGTGAGGTGATCCATTTGTTGCTGATTAATGAACGGCAGTGTATCCTTAAGGCCAACGGAGCCAAAGGTCGTCACGATCTTGTCGCTCGTTATGCTTTCGTTATTGCCATTAACAGAGTAGGATACTTTATAGCCTTGATCAAGAAGTTCAACAGTTACATTATCGGCTCCAAACAAGAAATGTTCAGCTCCTGCACTTTCCAGCAAAGCTGCAGTCAGGTTACTTAAGCCGCCTTCAATAGAAAACACTGAACGATCGGTTCGTTTTTCCAGGTCAGTTTTAGGTTCTTTAGCTTTTTTGCGTGCACCACCAATAAAACTGCCATAGTTCTGTTCCAGGTTGTAAAGTTTCGGCATGGCATAACGCGTGACCAATTGGGCAGGGTCACCTGCATATATGCCCAGAATGAAAGGGTCGATGGCATAATCTAAAAAGCTGTCTCCCATACGGCGCTTCACAAGTTCCGCCAATGTCTCATCAGGGTTATTGCCTTTCTTTCTAAAGGGTTCGCCCAGTATTCTGAATTTATCCTTAAGCGTAAAAAGGGGAGTTGAAATGGCCGATTTGGGACTATGTGGAAGTGCATGCCATTCCCCATTTTTTAAAACGTAACGAATCTTCACCAGGTCATTGCCTTTTTCAATTTTAATGGCATCGCCAAGTTCATCAAAAAGCGCTACCACTTCTGGGTGCGATATTATGCCTGAGTTGGGTCCTGATTCATAAACAAAACCTTTCTCGCTTTGGGTGTGTACAACACCTCCTGGACGGTCATTCTTTTCAATTACCTTAAATCCGATACCCTCTTTATTGAGGTGGTGAGCCAGTGTTAATCCTGTTACACCGGCCCCAAGTATAATAACAGGATAGTGATTCCTACTCATGAACAATGCGTTTGAGAGTTTCAATAAATAATGGATGTGCCACCGGTATCTCTACTCTTGAGATATGTTCCACACGTTTATCCTTCTTATAAATATCAACCAGTTTTATGTTTAGGTCATAAACCGTTTCAAGGCATTCGGTGGTAAAGCTAACAGGTATAAGCACCACGTTCTTTTGCCCTGCAGCTACCAGTTCCTCTAAATAGTCGTCGGTGTCAGGACCAACCCACTTAACAGGACCCACCCTAGACTGAAAAGCCACTTCATAAGGACGGTTCAATATATCGGCCAGTCGTTTGGCCATATGGCGTACCGTGTCGGGATATTTATCGCCACGCTTAACACCATACATAGGGATGGCATGTGCCGTAAACAGAAGCAGGGGATTTTCAATACCTTGCTTACTGATGTGCTCTTCAATAAGTGTTTTCCAATATTCTAAAAAGGTTGGATGAACACTGTAATCGCATATTTCGCGTATTTTAATTCCGTTCAAATGCTTCATTGCTTTTTTAACATCGGAAAAAACCGATGTGGTGGTAGTATCACTCGCCTGAGGATACATTGTCAGTACATCTATCTCTGAGATGCCATCGTCTGACATTTTCTTCAAAACATCTGCAATGAAGGGAGGTGTGTATGAATATGCTGTATATACCGGCAGTTCAGTGCTTTCTGCCAACGCTTTACCCGCCGATTCGGTGTGTCTGATAATAGGCGTTCCACCAATTAGCTGATATTTTTTCCACGACTCAGGATGGCGCTTTTTAGCAATCATATTGGCTACAAATTGCCTTAAGCCAAAAGGCAATGGCAGTATATATTTATCACTAAACATATTTTTAAGGAACAGGCGCATTTGGCTCAAGGACTGAGGCCCACCCATATTCACTAATAAAATCCCCTTCATATAAACTGTGCGAATTAGTTATTCTTTTCTGTCAAAAGATTAAACACAAGATAGGCAGAATGGTTGAGAAATTAGGTCGAAGAGTGGTTTTTTTCCACTTGCAAGCCCCTTTAAAATGGCGAAGCTTTAATTTCTTATCAGCCTTTAAGCATCAGATGATTGTAACAAAATAACCGTGTTGTGAACAAGTTATTTGTCATACTATTGAATTCAACTTTAACCTATACTTATGAATCTTAATTTTTTAAAGCCAACTATTCTGTTGGTTATCATTCTTATATCCGGGCTCTCTAATGCTCAGGTAAGTGATATAAAACGCAAGGTCAGGAGTGATACCAAAAGCTCATCTTATTCCACACAAAGCCGGACATCTTATAACAGGAGTTCTGATGATGATTACCTAATGACCGAAATTGCCAACGGTATTGCCAGTTGTGTGGCCTGGGCCAGTATAGAAGCTCAGAGAAATGTACTGCAAAATGAAAATAGATATCCTAATACAGTATCTCTTGAAGCTATTTTAGATTATGGCACTAACCTGAGCGAATTAACTTTAAATCCTACTCTAAGAGGAAATTGGGGAATCTATGCGAGTGAATTGCGCTATCATGTTTTGCATGACTATACCGGCAGTTTAGAATCGCTTGACTGGCAAGTGTTAATACTAAGGGTGCCCATCAGGAATTTTAAAGCGAATTATGGTATTGGTTTTACTTCGCTTTTTTCACCCCAAACAACTTATGCCGAGAGTTCAACTGGCTTTGACCTGTGTCTTTTAGAACGGAAGCTTAAGCTCACAGCTAATTATCGATGGACCTTTAGGAGAAACAGTGAGCGTTACCGCCAGGAATTTAAGTTTACGGCTGATTATCTGATGATGCAAAAGGGTAATTTTCATTTATCGCCGATTATTGGCGTGACTTATCAAAACTATTTTAATGAGGATGAGTTCTGGTTCTTTAATTGTGGTGTGCGGCTCAGATTTGGACGCTAAATATGCTTAACGCTATTGATGATGTGGAATAAAAATGCCAGGTATCCATACATGCAAATGATACCTGGCAAGAATCAGCATAAGCTGATCAACGTATATAATGACTCGAACTATTCTTTATAGCCTAGAATGTAAAACTCAGTTCTAACTCAAATAATTCCAGATCAAGCTCAATTTGTTGAGCCGGGTCCATTGGACTGGCAGCTTTCATGGAATTTGACGGGGCATAGGTAAGCGCCATATTAATGGCATTACCGTTATTGCCCACTCCTTTAGTTGCGCCAATTGTGAAGTGTTGATTATGTACCATGGGGGCCATAATATTAAAGAACACTTCCGATTCACGCACCGGCTCTTCACCAAAGGCATATCCGGCTCTTAAAGCCAGGCCTTCGTTAACCTGGTATTCAGTACCAAACTTGAACACGGTCATGTCTTCCCAGCCAAAACCCGGTCCATTATCTGCGCCTAATGCTCCTTGTGAAAGAAATTTATTACTCAGTGATTTAACCTCGCTGTAATTGATCTGCTGAACATCAAAGAGGGCTCTCCACTTGTCGCTAATCTCATAGTTTATTCCAATGGTCCAGGTCGATGGTGCATCCATGCTTCCCTGCTCAGCCAGCAGTCCTTCGTATTTGTCAAGTTTGCTTGAATACGCACGTGTCTGGTAAGTCGCACCCAGGTAAAACCCGTCAAATAACTCGCCCAGGTAACCAATTTTGGCGCCAATGCCAAAGCTCAGATCAGCTCCATTTCCCGATACATTCTCAGGAGAAGAGGAAAGAGCTGCAAAAGTGTTCATGCCGTTGATTTCGAACATCTGACTTAATATCATGGCCGAAAAACCAATCGAATGCTTCTCATTGATCTTGTATGAATACGACGGGTCTATATAGATCTGGTAGTAAGTGATATCTGTTGTTTCACTGCTTGGGTCCCAGTATGTTTGAGTCGGGTATTCGCACGAGAGTCCGTTTCCATAAACTGATACACCGAATGCACTTTTCTCGTTCAGTTGCCAGTTGGCACCAAGGTTTGGAATAAATAGTAATTTTATATCACTCTCCACTTTACCCGGAGCAAGTGGCAAGGTGCCGTCAATACCACTTGGGTTACCAATAACATTGTAACTCGTTGTTGGAAATAGCAGGGTTCCTGACACATTAAATTGTTTACCAAGGTGTACACGGCCTGCAGGGTTGTTTCCAATAAGTGATGTTTTATAGTAGGCAACACCAGTGCCTCCCATTCCTTTACTGAGGGTTCCAAAGCCAATAAAGTAATAACCATTAGTGGCAGCAACTGATAATGTAAGCGCGCTTATAAAGACTAAGGTCAGTAATCTTAATTTATTCATAGTATTTGCTTCTGTTTATTATGTTATTATATAAGAAATAACATAATAGAATGATATATTAATTAAAGTTTCAGAAGACCTCTACGGATAATTGCTTAAATGGTTTGTAATAATATGGCTTTATTTATTAATTTTTGCATAGTGGCTGAATGTTAGAGAACTAAAGTATTTCTGTTCAGCTCGATGTAACATGGCGAATAATGGTTTATGATATGTAAATAAAAAGGTTTAGGCTAGAGGATTAGAATTATAGTAAGTGCATAAAAAAAGCTCTCGCAAAAATGGAGAGCTTTCAATATCTAATTGTCTTGTTCTTTATACGGTTTTTGAATATTGTCCCTTACCTTTTTTCAAAGCCGGGTCAAAAGCCATTGCAATATTCCGTATAACGTAACGTCCCTGTCCAACAACAGTAAACGCATCGTTTTTAATTGTTAATAAGCCATCACTTATAAATGACTGCACTTTTTCTTCGGCAAACTCAACAGCCGTATATACATCGTCAATACTTACAGAGAAGTCTCTGGCAATTTGTTTGAAGTCTGCGTAGTAATTACACATTAATTCATTAATTACCTGGCGTACAATTTGCTCCTTTTGATTTAGTCGATACCCACGGACAACTGCTCTTCCATCGGCTTCAACACGCTCCATGTATTTTTTGATTGTCTTTTCGTTCTGGCTATAGGCGTTGAATAACTGACTGATGCTTGATGTTCCAAAGCCATATACCTGTCCGGTTGTTTCACGGGTGCAATATCCCTGGAAATTACGATGTAATTTCTTTTCTTCGAGGGCAATGGCAAACTCATCATCAGGCCTTGCAAAATGATCCATTCCAATGGCCACATAACCGGCTTCTATGGCCATGTTGTAGGCATCTTCAAGCATCGATATCTTTTCATCAGGTGTTGGCAAACCATATTGCTCAAGCATTCGCTGTCGGCTTATTACCTGCGGGATGTGGGCATATGAGAATGTAACCAAACGATCAGGATTGGCTTCCAATGCTTCCGCTACAGTTTCCTTAAAACTATCGCGTGTCTGAAAAGGCAAGCCATAAACCAGGTCAAGGTTAATTCCTGAAAACCCGATTTTCTTAAGATAAGCTATCATGTCTTTAACCGGTACTTTGGCCGGACGTCGATTAATGGCTGTCAATACTTCCTTTTTGAAGTCCTGAATACCCAGGCTGATGCGGTTAAAGCCCATGTCGCGTAATTGATCTACCATGTTGTAGTCGAGGTAAGCGGGACTGCATTCCATGGCCATTTCATATTCGTCGGCAAAATTAAAGTTGGCTTTGATTGTATCGGTTACCTTTCTGATCAAATCAGCTGAAATAGCATTAGGAGTTCCACCGCCCCAGTGAACCTGTGTCAGCTTACGGTCTTTTGATACATCCTTCGATACCAGTTCAATTTCTTTGATCAGCACATCAATGTACTTCTCAATAGTACTTTGTCCCATGCCTGTATATGTGGTGCATCCGCAAAAAGTACATAACTGCGGGCAAAAAGGGATGTGCACATAAACGGATACACTCTCCGGTTTTTCATCATTTGATAGAATCACACTCTCTTTGTAATTCTCATTGCCATACTCCTCATGAAAAAATGTTGCAGGCGGATAGCTCGTGTATCGAGGTCCGGCTATATTATATTTTTCCAGCAGATTTCTATCAAATTCTAACATTGTTATAAAGATTAATTGTTAGTGGTAAATGATCAGTGATTGTAATAGGTAAACAACAGTTACTGCATTTTGCTCATTATGCAGTAACTATTTATTACTAATCATTCGAATTTATTTTCTTCCCCAATCAACTGATTGTACCCAGTCAATAACAAACTTCACATTTTCAACAGGAAGATCAGGTAAAATGCCATGACCAAGGTTGAAGATCCATTTCTGATTATCTCGTCCGAAGGGCAGATATTTCTCATTCAGTACTTTTTCAATCTCTGGCTGAGAAGCATAAAGCAGGCGTGGATCAAGATTACCCTGTAAGCCTACTTCAGGATCAACGATCTCACGCGCATGATCAAGGTTCATGCGCCAGTCAATACCAACAAAGTCTGCAACATCTTTATTGATTTCCTTAATGCCATTGCCCAGATCTTTAGGGAAGTATATGGTAGGTACTCCTTTGTCACGGACAGCGTTCAATATCTTCTTTGAGGCTGGTAGAAACAGCTCCAGGTATAGATCTTCAGGTAATAAACCTCCGTATGTCTCGAATAACTGGAATGCTTCAACGCCATGCTCAACTTGTGTTAAGGCATATTCAACAGATACCTCCGCCAGAGCATCAATTATCTTCTGACTCGTTTTTCTGTCTTTGTAAAGAAACTCAGTAGCATTCTTAAAGGTGATGTCCCTTACATTGTCGCGGAACATAAAACAGAAAGTTGTCAGTAAACCACCGCAAAAACCAATTAAAGGTTTTCCTTCCGGTCGGGTCTCTATAATCTTGTCAATGGCAGCATAAACATGTGTCAGCTTACTCATGTCTTTGCTTAACTGCTTTACCGGATCATCAAAGGTATGCAGTGGAGCACCAAATTCAGGACCTGCCTCAGTAAACTTAAGTTTCATGCCGAGTGCCTCAGGAACAACAAGGATGTCTGAGAACAGAATTGCAGCGTCTACACCAAGATCATAAATGGGCATTAGCGTTACCTCTGCAGCCAGTTTAGGATCTTCCATCAACTCAGAGAAAGTGTAGTTTTCTTTAAGTGCTCGGTAGTTTGGCAAAACGCGTCCTGCCTGTCGCATAAACCATACAGGTGGACGTTCAGTTTTTTTGCCGTGTATTGTATCCAGAAAAATATTATTCATAGTTATTCGTGCTCAGTGCTTGGTGCTTAGTGTATAGTACCTGCATTCATCAGGCACCGGTCACTGAGCACCGGACACAATTATTATTTTATTGCCTCTAATGCTTTACGGTTTCCTTTGATCAGCTTTTCTAAATCCTCTTCCGTATGTGCTATGGATATAAACAAACACTCAAATTGCGATGGAGCGATGTATAAACCATTCTCAACCATGCTTTTGAAATATTCTGCATACTGTGAAGTATCAGAAGTCATAGCTTCATCAAATGAACTTACCTGGTTAGCATCAGTAAAAAATGCTGTCATCATTGATCCGACGCGGTTTAATACCACGTTCATACCCAATTCTTTAGCGTTTAGACGTAAGCCAGCTTCTACAAAGGCAGCCTTTTTCTCAAGATCTTCATAGGCATTAGGTGTTTCATCCAGTTTTTTTAAGGCAGTTAAACCAGCTGCCATTGCTAAAGGATTACCCGATAAAGTACCTGCCTGGTATACCGGACCAATAGGGGCCAGCATGTCCATGATCTCTTTACGACCTCCATATGCACCTACCGGTAATCCGCCACCAATTATTTTACCCATGGTTGTCAGGTCAGGCATAACATTAAAGTATTCCTGGGCTCCACCTTTAGCCAAACGGAAACCTGTAATAACTTCATCAAAAATTAGCAGTGCACCATTCTTTTGAGTCAATTCTCTCAGGCCTTGTAAAAATCCTTCAGCCGGAGGTACAACACCCATATTACCTGCTACAGGTTCAACAATAACAGCTGCAATTTGCTCAGGATGTTCTTCAAAAAGTTTGCACACTGATTCGATGTTGTTGTAATCAGCAGTTAGCGTATCTTTTGCAGTACTTTTGGTCACACCTGGACTATCAGGTAAGCCTAGTGTTATGGCACCTGAACCGGCTTTTATTAAAAAGCTGTCACCATGTCCGTGGTAACAACCGGCAAATTTGATGATCAATTCACGTTTAGTATAACCACGGGCAAGTCGGATCGCACTCATGGTAGCTTCTGTTCCTGAGTTAACCATGCGAACTTTCTCAACGGAAGGCACCATTTTAACAATTTGCTCTGCCATTTCAGTTTCAATCTCGGTAGGAGCGCCATAACTTGTACCGTTGGCCGCAGCATTGCTTACTGCTGCCAGAACGTCATCATGTGCATGACCGAGAATAAGCGGTCCCCATGAAGCAACAAAGTCGGTATATTCATTATCGTCAATATCCCAGATGCTTGTTCCTTTGGCTTTCTTTACGAAAATTGGATCGATTCCAACACTTTTAAAGGCACGTACCGGTGAGTTAACACCACCTGGAATTACTTGTTGTGCTTTTGTGAAGGCGTTTTTACTATTATTATTGTTCATTGTTTTTCAGATAAAAGATTGCAGACACAAGACCTTAGATTGATCATCTTATGTCCATCAATCGCTTTTTGTATATGACAAATTGCTGTTGATTATTTCTGCGCGTTTAAGATATCGGCAGCATCAAGTGCATGATACGTTATAATGATATCGGCACCAGCACGTTTAATGGAAAGCAGAACTTCCATCATTACCCGCTGTTCATCGATCCAATCCTTGGCTCCTGCGGCTTTAACCATACTGAACTCACCACTCACATTATACGCTGCAGTTGGCATTTCAAATTCAGTCTTGGTTCGATAAATAATATCCAGGTAGCTTAATGCCGGCTTAACCATAACCATATCGGCACCTTCTTCAATGTCAGCAGCGATCTCACGCATGGCTTCGTCGCTGTTGGCAGGATTCATCTGGTAAGTGCTTCTGTCACCAAACTGGGGAGCACTTTCAGCTGCCTCGCGGAATGGACCGTAGAATCCGGATGCATATTTAGCGGCATATGACATGATTGGAATCTTCTCGAAATTAGCCAGATCCAATGCTTTACGAATGCGAAGAACACGGCCATCCATCATATCACTTGGGGCAATTACATCAGCACCTGCCTCAGCTAAGGATACCGATTGATCGGCCAAAGTTTTTAAGGTGCTGTCGTTATCCACATCACCGTCTATGATTGTTCCACAATGTCCGTGTGTAGTGTATTCGCAGTTACACACATCAGCAATAATTAAGATATCATCTATTTCAGCCTTGATAGCGCGAATGGCCTTTTGAACGATACCATTGCTCTGGCAGGCTACATGTCCATGCTCATCCTTATGCTCTGGAATACCAAAAAGCAAAACACTTTTAACGCCTTTGGCAACAGCTTTTTTACATTCTTCGACCAATACATCAACTGACATTTGGTAGTTGCCTGGCATTGAACTTATGGGGTTCTTAACATTCTCACCAGGACATACAAATAAAGGGTAAACCAAATCTTCAACACGTAAGTGTGTTTCGGTTACCATGTTACGTAATATCTTGTTGTATCTTAATCTTCTGAGGCGGGTATCAGGAAATGCCATATTCTATTTTTTAAGTTAACGATATTGAGGTTTTAATTGTAATTTAATTTCTTGCCATAATCCTTCGTAAGTAGACAGCCTCGCAATAACTGCCGGTATTATATCTCTTTTCTTCATGGATTTAGTAGTGGCTGGGCCGATGGATGCAAAGCCAACTTCACCATGAAGATATTGGCCATACAAATTCATAAATCCTGTAAAGCAAGAGGGGCTTGTGCAAACAACCAACATGGGTTTTTGCGATTTAAGCAATGTTATAGTTTTGTCGTTTTGTTTTTCTGCAATGATGGTGCGATAGACATTGAAGCGTTTGAAATCACAAACGTCTTTCAGTCCATCGGCCAATGTGTTTTCAGCCAGTTCTCCCAGCATGCCAACCCATTTTTCACCAGGACGAATATGTGCCTGCTGAAGTTCTTTAACGAGATCAGAAGCTGTGCGACCTCCGGAAACCCACCACGGTTTCATGCCATGCTTCTCAAGTACCTGGGCTGTTTTTTTGCCAATGCAAATAAAGCTCTTATCCAGAACGTCAGCTGGTTTTACTTGCTGAAAGAAGTATTCAACTCCTCGTTTACTCGTGAATATTATCCGTCGGCTTTGGAAAAGGTACTGTTTGCATTCATCTTCGAGCTTTACCTGCTCAGTATCAATCATTGGGTCACATACAACTTCGACTCCTTCACTCATCAACCCTTTGTACAGTAAATCATCGTTACCCATCGGGTGGGTTAGTACAACTGCTGTTTGTCGTGAGTAAGGGTCCATGCTACTGATTATTTAAGGTCCGAACTTTTTCCAGAATTTCAACTCCGCCCGATTGGGCAATTTGTTGAGCCAATTTACGACCAATTTCCTCTGACTCGCAAGCTTTTCCACTCAATTCTGCTCGTAATTCTTTAGTGCCGTCGGGCATTGCCACCAGCCCAAGTAAGTGAAGTTCCTCACCTTCAACCCGTGCATAAGCACCAATAGGAATCTGGCAACCTCCCTCCAGCTCATTGAGGAAGCTGCGTTCTGCAGTAATCTGCTGGTAACTTGTTTCGCAATGAAGTTGCTTAACAATGGAATCAATAGCCTTATCGTTTTCTCTGATCTCAATAGCGATTGCTCCCTGTCCGCAGGCTGAAACAAAATAATCAGCCTCAAAAAGATGAGTTATTGCATCATTATAGCCAAGGCGAATAAGACCTGCGCCAGCCATTACCATGGCATCGCAATGTCCGTCATTCATTTTTTTAAGGCGTGTATCTACATTACCACGTATATCAACGACTTTGACTTTGGGGTTTATGCGGTGAACCTGGGCAATACGTCGCAGGCTTGATGTTGCCACGGTGTGTGACTCATCCATGTCTTCCAGC
Organism: Carboxylicivirga agarovorans; assembly: GCF_050589845.1. NCBI lineage: Bacteria > Pseudomonadati > Bacteroidota > Bacteroidia > Marinilabiliales > Marinilabiliaceae > Carboxylicivirga > Carboxylicivirga agarovorans. The sequence goes on from NZ_JBNGPA010000038.1 coordinate 25,665, forward strand.
GAAATTCCATCTTTGCTAACCCAGGCGTCTTTGTATTCAGCTCTCTTAAGAATTGCACCAAGCTGCGCACCTTCAGGAAAAACAGTAGGTAAGTCCTTCAGGCTATGAACACACATATCTACTTCGTCATTAAACAGAGCATGCTCCAGCTCTTTGGTAAATAATCCTTTATCACCAATTTTCGACAAGGCAACATCCAGTATCTTATCTCCTTTAGTTGATATGATAACAATTTCAAATGTTTTGTCGGGAAATGCTTCTTCCAGTTTAGACTTAACCAGATTAGCCTGATATAGGGCGAGTTTGCTTCCTCGTGTTCCTATTCTTATGGTGGATTTATTCATATGTTTATTTGGTGCTGAGAAATAAAAATACAGATGAAAAACATCTGTATTAATGACTATGAGTTAAAGTTAAAAAATTCTTCGAGTATTTTAACCTTTTCTGAATCACGACCATCATTCGTCACATTTTTCATTTGCTTAATTAACATGCGCGTTAATTTAGCGCTTAGGTGATCGCCGTAATCATTTATCTTTTTCGATGCATCTGCATCATCTTTTACTTTCTTGTAATTCTTAGCTTCGAGTGCATGAACTCCTTTAAACGTTGTGGTTATTGCTCCAATTGCAGAACTCATGCGACGAACACTTAACCAGTCGTCAAATTCAGCCAGAACCTCTTCAATAATAGCCTCTGCTTCCTGAAGTTTACCTTTTCGCTTTTCAAAATTGGCTTTAACCACTTCTTCAAGGTGGTCTAAATCATAGATGCTGACTCCCTTTACCTTAGAAACCTCAGGTTCTACATTACGAGGACTGCAGAGATCAAGAATCATTAAAGGCTTGTAATCTCTTTTTTGCATGATATCCTCAACCATTTCTTTGGTAAGCAATACACGTGAAGAACCAGTCGTATAGGTAACCATATCAACAGTCAATAGTTGCTCTATGTATGATTCAAATGGAAAGGCCACGCCGTGTACCCGGTCAGCCAGTTGTTCTGCTTTTCCTAAAGTACGGTTGGTTATCCAGTTATTGATACAGCCTTTCTTAGAAATATTCAGTGCTACGATGGTACCAGTTTCGCCTGCGCCGACCGTTAATGCTTTTATATTCGGGAACTCGCCTAATTTGTTGCTTGCTAATTCAACAGCTGCCGAACTAACAGAAACTGCTCCTTTGTTAAGGGAAGTTTTAGTTCTGACTAATTTACCTGCTTCAAAAGCTTTGTGTACCATACGGGTTAACTCCGGACCAACCAATGCTGTATTGTCAACCCATGAGAAAGCTTCTTTCAATTGTGAAACAATTTGATATTCACCTAAAATAAGGGAATCTAATCCGGTTGCTACCCGAAATAGATGACGGGCGCAGTCTAAGCCTTTATGCGTGTATAAGTATTTTTTTACGCTGTTGTCTTTCTTAAAATAGGAAATGTAGGCGTTGGTTACATCATCAATGTATTGGTTGGGATCCTCTATTGTGGCAGAATTGGCTTCAAAATATAGTTCAGTACGATTACAGGTACTAAGGGCCATAATACCTTCAACATCGCATTTTTGATTCAGGTATTCGTACAGCCCGTTAATTTCTTCTTTAGTAATAACGAGTTGTTCGCGTATCTCCAGTAAAGCAGTTTGATGACTAATTCCAATTAAACCAACCATATTTCAATTCAGAATTACTTGTTCATTTGTTAGCTAAAGCCACTCTTGCAGCCTACGAATCAAAAATAGAATTCAAATCTGTAGCAAATCTGTAGAATTGATAATTTTGGTAACGGCTTACCTGTTTAGACTGATTTTAGATAACAAATGTTAAAAGACGACAATAAATGTAAATGTCAAAAACAATGCTATCACCTTTTCCTGCTTACGAAATAAGTCAAACAGAGCTTTCTTAATTACTCTTACTTCATTAATTGGCCGGATGCCTGAATGATACGTACAAATCCATCTACACCAAGTATATCACCATCGGCAATTACCTGTGCCTGATCATAGAACGGTTCTCTTTCAGAGAGTTTTTCGCCTATGTAATTCAATAATTCATTCCCGCTTTTGCCTGCTATAAGTGGCCTCACTTGTTTTGGGCTACTCAATCGAGCGGCCAATGTTTCAACAGATAATTTTATATATATGGTTAAACCATGCTGATTCATTACCTGGATGTTATCAAAATAACATGGGGCGCCACCTCCGGTTGCAATTATTGTTTTTTCCCTGGTGGCTACCTCCGTAATTATTTTGCGTTCAGCTTCTCTAAAGGCCTTCTCTCCATTTTCAGCAAAGTATTGCTTAATAGTGGTTTGATAGCGCATTTCAAAATAATCGTCAAGGTCTATAAAATCCCATCCAAGCTCTGTTTTGAGACGCCTGCCAAGCGTGGATTTACCGCTGCCCATAAAACCGATCAGAAAAATGCGCTTTATTTCCATTACCTGCTACTCAAAAAGTGACATTTGGTTCTTATCATCTTCCTCATGATGCTCGCCCGATTCGCGATCTATGCCATCCGGTTTTGGTTCATCAATAATGGTTGGTTCAAGTTCATGAATCTTTGAAACCTGATAAGTCGTTAAGCGCTTTCCTTTGGCCTTAATGCTTTTTACTCCGATGAATTCGGCAACCTCAACGATCAGTTTTTCGCGAAGTTTATCTTCACCTCCAAACTTCACTTCCAGGCGAGGATAATCAACATGCATAACTTTGACCATGTGTGACTTAGGGTTATCGCCAATAAACGATTGCTTTTTGCTCGTATTCTCGAACTGGAATCGTTTTATATAGTAAAAGTCCTGGTCTGCATCAAAATAAACGGCTGACCAGACGATGTCATTTCTGAATTTCTCTATCAAAAAGATATTGTCTTCGTAATGGTTGCTTAAATCATAGGTTGTAAGGTAGTACTGACCATCTTTAGTAATGACTAATACCTGATCACCTCCATGGAATTCACCTAAGTATTGTCCGCGACCATCGGCGTTTAAGCGCAATGTTTCATGCTCAAACCATATTTTACGTCCGCCAAGTGTCGACTCACCTTTTTTCTTTAATGAAATGGTTTTAACCTCATATTTCGTAAGAATATTACCCATGGCTGCCCGGCCTTTAATTGCCAGATCACCCAGGTTAACATCAAAAACAAGGTTGCGAATACGTGCTTTTGGACGTAATACAACTTTTAATATTTCAGATTCACCATTGGGGTTTGCACTGAAATACATCAGTTTCGATCCAGGGGTTTCTTTAGTTATATGGTATTCTTTATCGCGTGTTACACCGGTTACAGCAAAGCGTTTCATGTATACATTACCTGCTTTACCATCGCGGTAAACAGCGTTGTAAATTGTGCGCTTGTCATTCTTTTTGAATACAGCAATATGAATGATATTCTTACCCACAAAGGCTTTGTCAGTAATCTTGGTAATAATGTATTTGCCATCTTTATAAAAGATGATAATATCATCAATATCAGAACAATCACAAACGTATTCATCTTTGCGAAGTGACGTTCCTATAAAGCCATCTTCACGGTTGATGTATAGTTTTTCGTTTTTGACAACTACTTTGGAGGCTTCAATATTGGCAAAGCTTCTTATCTCTGTTTTACGAGGGAAGTTTTTACCAAACTGCTTTTTAATTCGTTTATAATAATCAATAGCATAGGTAATCAGATTTGCCAGATGATAAGCGATCTGCTCCATTTCTTCTTCAAGAGAGGCAATATATTCATCTGCTTTTTTCGCATCAAACTTAGAGATGCGAATCATTCTGATCTGAGTTAGCTTTACTATATCATCGCGCGTTACTTCACGCCTTAAAAGGTTCTTAAATGGCTCTAAACCGTGATCGATAGTTTGTACAACAGCTTCCATCGTCTCACAGTCTTCCATGCGCTGATAAATCTTATTCTCGATAAAGATGCGCTCTAATGAAGACATGTGCCAGGCCTCTTCCAGCTCACCTTTACGTATTTCCAGCTCGCGCTTTAGAAGCTTAACAGTGTTATCTGTGTTTTCTTTCAGAATTTCGCTGACACCGATAAAGTAAGGTTTGTTATCCTGAATGACACAGGCATTAGGAGAGATAGATACTTCGCAATCGGTAAAAGCATACAGAGCATCAATCATTTTATCAGGTGATGAACCGGCCGGCAGGTAGATTAGTATCTCTACATTCTCAGCCGTATTGTCATCAATCTTCTTAATCTTGATTTTACCCTTGTCGTTGGCCTTTAGAATAGATTCAATTAATGAAGTTGTATTCTTGCCGTAAGGGATATCTGATATCATTAAGGTTTTACTGTCTACCTTGCTTATTTTAGCCCTAACTTTGACTGCACCGCCTCTCAATCCATCGTTATACCTTGATACATCGATCATACCACCTGTTGGAAAATCAGGATATATTTCAAATGGCTTTTCCTGAAGGTATAAGATAGAAGCGTCAATCAACTCATTGAAGTTATGAGGTAATAGCTTTGACGCCAGACCTACAGCAATCCCTTCAACACCCTGCGCCAGCAATAATGGAAATTTGACCGGTAAAGTAACAGGTTCATTATTACGCCCGTCATAACTCAGTTTCCATTCAGTTGTTTTTGGATTAAAAACAACCTCCTGAGCAAACTTAGTCAGACGTGCCTCAATGTAACGGGGAGCGGCAGCACTATCACCAGTATAAACGTTACCCCAGTTACCCTGACAATCTATTAATAAATCCTTTTGTCCCAGTTGTACCAAAGCATCCCCGATTGAAGCGTCGCCATGGGGGTGGAACTGCATGGTGTTACCAATGATGTTGGCTACTTTATTATAGCGACCATCATCCATGCGACGCATTGAATGAAGAATGCGTCGTTGCACAGGCTTTAGACCATCATTAATGTGAGGGACGGCACGTTCCAGAATTACATATGACGCATAATCAAGAAACCATTCACGGTACATACCCGGTAAATGACTAATGGCGGTAGAGTCAGCATCCCAAAGGTGCTGTTCTTCCTTATGTTGGTTTTCTGATGATTCCGAAGGTGTTTCCTCCGGTATATTTGGGGTGTTAGTATCGTCGAAACTCATTCTTCCTTAATTATTTATTCCTGGGTAACAAGGTCTTCTTCAATAACCAGATTGTCGATAATAAAATTCTGTCGGTCCGGAGTGTTTTTGCCCATGTAAAATTCCAATAGATCTTTAACCGGCACATCTTTCTTTAAGCGCACAGGTTCAAGGCGCACATCCTTACCAATGAAGTGTTTAAACTCATCAGGTGAAATCTCACCCAATCCCTTAAAGCGTGTAATCTCTGGTTTTGGGCCGCATTTCTTAATGGCAGATAATTTCTCTTCGTCAGAGTAGCAATAAAAAGTTTTCTTCTTATTTCTTACACGGAAAAGAGGAGTCTGTAAAATGTATAAGTGACCATTCTTAACCAATTCAGGGAAGAACTGTAAGAAGAATGTCAGCAATAGCAATCGAATGTGCATGCCATCCACATCGGCGTCGGTTGCGATAATCACATGGTTATAACGCAATGTATCCAAACCATCTTCAATATCAAGAGCAGCCTGCAGCAGGTTGAATTCTTCGTTTTCGTATACAACTTTACGGGTTAAACCATAGCTGTTAAGCGGCTTACCTTTTAAACTAAATACAGCCTGTGTATTAACATTTCGGGCTTTTGTAATAGAACCACTTGCCGAATCTCCCTCTGTGATGAAAATAGAACTTTCTCCATTATCATCTTTCTTAATGTCGGTATAGTGGATACGGCAGTCACGGAGTTTCTTATTGTGCAGGCTCACTTTTTTAGCACGTTCGCGCGCCAGCTTTTTAATGCCTGAAATGGCTTTACGCTCTTTTTCTGACTCCAGTATCTTCTTTTGAAGAGCCTCGGCTGTTTCAGCATTCTTATGAAGGAAGTTATCCAAATGCTCAGTAACAAAATCAAGGATGAAGTTACGTACCGAAGGTCCGTTCGGGCCTATGTCCTTTGAGCCAAGTTTAGTCTTAGTTTGAGATTCAAATACCGGTTCTTCCACTTTGATGCTGACAGCGGCAATTATACCGGTTCTTATGTCAGACACATCAAAACTCTTGTTGTAAAAGTCACGAATGGTTTTGACGTATGCTTCACGAAATGCAACTTGGTGTGTACCACCCTGTGTGGTGTGTTGGCCATTGACAAAGGTGTAATAATCTTCGCCATATTGATTGCCGTGGGTGATGGCTACTTCCAGGTCTTCGCCTTCAAGATGAATAATAGGATACAAACCTTCAGTATCCATGTTTTCATTTAGCAGGTCAAGCAAACCGTTTTTACTTTGGAATGTTTTTCCATTGTAAACAATTGACAGACCCTTGTTAAGGTATGTATAGTTTCGGAGAAGTGTTTCTATGTACTCTTCCCTGAATTTATAGTTTTCAAATATTGTGCTGTCTGGTGTAAATGCAATAAAAGTACCATTCCTATCAGCTGATTGAGTCAACTCATGATCGGTAATTACTTCACCACGACTAAACTCAACCAATTTTGTTTCGCCTTCACGATAGGCCTGAACCGTAAATTCGGTACTTAAAGCATTTACCGCTTTAATACCAACACCGTTTAATCCAACCGATTTTTTAAACGCTTTAGAATCATACTTGGCACCGGTATTCATTTTTGATGCCACATCAATCACTTTTCCGAGTGGAATACCACGTCCGTAATCTCGAACCGTCACACGTCCTTCCTGCACGGTAACTTCAATCTTCTTACCGTTACCCATCATAAATTCATCGATGGAGTTATCCATTACTTCTTTGAGTAACACGTAAATACCATCATCGGCAAAAGTTCCATCTCCCAGCTTACCAATATACATTCCCGGACGTCGGCGGATGTGCTCCTTCCAGTCCAGCGTTCGGATTGCATCTTCGGAATAGTTCTGTGTATTTTGACTACTCATACTTAAAATCAACTAAAAATTCGGAAAAGTGAAGGCTTCCTTCTCGTGGAAAACCATCCAAATATATATAAAACAAGAATTGTTTCGTAATTTCTTTATCAACAATTGCAGTTCAAAACGCCTTTAAAGCCTCACGTTTTCGCTAGGTATAAGCCCCATTTGTTCCATTAAATAGGTTGCATTATGACTTTCGGTAACGCCTGTTCTGAGTTTATAATCAAAACTTAATCCCTCATCATTAAAGCTTACTTCAAAGCAGTTGTTGAAAACTTGTCCATCGGTTTGTTTAGCTAATTCTCCCAGCTCTAAATCATGGGTGGCAACCAGTCCGCAACCATTGTGTTTTAGTAATTGCTTAATTAAGGCCATTGAACCCTGGTATTTATCAAGTGAATTGGTGCCTTTTAATATCTCATCGAGGATGAAAAATAATTCGCCTTTCTCTTTTAATCGCTCCAGGATCATTTGCAAGCGACTTAGCTCTGCAAAGAAGTATGATTCGTGTTTAAGTAAATTATCAATGGCCCGCATGTTGGTTATAAATGGCAATGGTTTGTATTGAAAACTTTTGGCTGCAACAGCACAACCATTGCCTGCAAGGACAAGAGCTACTCCAACTGTGCGCAAAAAGGTGCTTTTACCTGCCATATTGGCGCCGGTTACTACGCATATTCGTTGTTGATCGCTAAAAGAAAAATTATTACTAACTCTTTCTTCTCCCGGAATTAAAGGGTGACCTAATTCATTGGCTTCAAAAATAATTTTATCTGATGTTTGAGGATATACATAATGTGGATGGTTGTATGAAAAAGTAGCAAGGCTGTTTAGTGCTTCAAATTCATGCAAGGTATCGATCCACTTCTGCAACTGTCTGCCATATTTATTATACCATGCTTTCAGGCGAATGCAAATCAATAGATCCCACAGAAAAAAACCGTTCAGAATAACTCCCAACAGCATGTTTAAGCGCTGGTCAAACTGTTTGATGAGACCGGCTAATTGTGCTGTTACTTCACTGGCGGTTTTACCATCGCTCTGCAATTTGCTTTTTAGTGTAAGCAGGTAATTCGCATGCAGGTCGCTATCCTCGATATGCCTGATCATCTTTGCATATCGTTGAAGGTAGTTGCCCAATGATGCGACCTCGTTATGCACTTTGTTGATGTTTTTTAAACGTGCGCCCACTATTCCCAGACCAATGAAAAACAAGTAAACAATAGCTATGCTGTTGATAATACCAAAGGAAATTAAGGTAATTGTTGTGAGCAAAGCGATCCAAAATACAGCCATCGCAATTTGGCTTGACTTTGAGATAAAGTTAAGAGCGGGTTGCTTGTTTAAGTCAATCTTACGATTTTTTTTATTAGCTGCAGCTACCAGTGCTCCAAGAGCATAAAAATGTTGCCTGAATTCATTCTGTTCGGCCAGTTCTTTTATGGCCTTTTGTTTTGAAAGGATATCACTCTTAAACAATGAAATGCTTTTGAGTTTATGTGCTAATTGTTTTAAGCCACCGACAGTAGATGTCCGGTTTATAAACTGGAATAGCGACCCCTTGCCAAAAAGGTCCAGGTCATGCGCGTAATCGTGATCAGGTTCAATGAACTCTGAGCCATCGGTTTCGCTTAACCAATTTTGAGTGCTGTAGTTCAGCTCTTTAGTGAGTAGTTTTATTCGATGACTGATATAAGCCCGTTTATAGGCAATATTGTTTGCTCGCCATACGAGCCATAGAAAACATGAGAAACAAGCGATAAAACAAGCAAAAAACTCGTAAGACCAATGTGATAGAAAGGTGAATGGTAATGCAAAGGCAGAGGTAAAAGCAATCAGACGCAGCCAGGCGTTCAGGATAAATCGTTTTTTTAATTTATCCTCTTTTTCTTCCCATTGCTTTTTACTTTCCTGGTATTCTCTCTGTATTTCTTTTAGTCGTTGGCTGCCATCAATTGCTCCCATATCATATCTTTCAGTTCTGTGATGCCTTTATTGGCAACCGAAGATATAAAAACATAAGGCAGATCGGGTAATTCTTTTTTAATTTCCTCGATCAATTCCTCATCAAGCATGTCTGATTTTGAAATAGCCAGCATGCGGCCTTTATCCAGTAATTCAGGATTGTATTGCTTGAGTTCGTTTAGCAATATCTGGTATTCTTTTTTGATGTCTTCCGCATCGGCAGGGACCAGGAATAGTAAGATGGAGTTGCGCTCAATATGTCGCAGAAAGCGAATTCCCAATCCTTTCCCTTCACTTGCTCCTTCAATGATTCCCGGAATATCGGCCATTGCAAATGACTGATGGTCACGATAGGAAACAATACCCAGGTTAGGAACAAGGGTTGTAAAAGGGTAGTCGGCAATTTCTGGTTTAGCAGCAGATACAACAGATAATAAAGTTGATTTACCTGCATTTGGAAAGCCTACCAGACCTACATCAGCTAATACTTTAAGCTCTAAAATAGCAGCCATTTCAATTCCATCCTCACCGGGTTGAGCATAACGCGGCGTTTGGTTGGTCGCTGATTTAAAGTTCCAGTTACCCAGGCCACCACGGCCACCTTTTACAAGAATAACTTCCTGATCATGTTCTGTAATTTCACAAAGAACTTCTCCTGTTTCGGCATCCTTGGCTATGGTCCCTAACGGAACTTCAATTAAACGATCTTCACCATCGGCACCTGTAGATCGTTGTTTACTCCCATTTGCACCATGACCGGCAAAGACATGTCGTTTGTATTTGAGGTGTAATAAAGTCCAGGTATTGCGGTTGCCACGTATAATAATGTGTCCACCACGACCGCCGTCACCGCCATCAGGTCCGCCCATTGCAACAAATTTTTCTCGTCGCAAGTGCGTTGATCCTGCACCACCTTTTCCAGAGCGACAGAATATTTTTACGTAATCAACAAAGTTTGAACTCGCCATACCTAAATCATTATACCTAAATTCGGTTAGGAATTATCGTCATGAGAGTGCAAGTAACAAGAAATCAATTGGAGAGAAAAGATAAGCATAGCTGTTGCTATGGTTAGTGAGACTCGCTGATTGATTTGAAAGTATCTTGACCCGCAATAGATAAGTTTCTTACAGATTTTAGGTTTTAAACACAATAAGCCACGGCAAATAATTACCGTGGCTCTAATATCGTCAATTTATATTACTTCAGACTATTTAATACTTCAGAAATACGACCAAAAATATCATCGATATCTCCAACGCCTTTAATAGGTTTGTATAAACGTTTCTTTCTGTAAAATTCAATTACAGGAAGAGTTTGTTCTTCATATACTTCCAGGCGCTTTTTAATCGTTTCCATATTATCGTCTGAGCGATCTTCTGTTTCTGCACGTTTCAATAAACGAGTCATCAACTCATCTTTCTCTACTTCAAGATTTAACAAGACAGACACTTTTGTGCCGTGTTCCTTCATAATCTCAATAAGAGCTTCAGCCTGAGCAACTGTTCTTGGAAAACCATCAAAAATAATTCCCTGATCAATAGGCAATTTCTCCAAAAAGGCATCCAGCATATCGATAATGGTTTCATCAGGAACCAACTCGCCTTTATCAATGTAGCTTTTAGCAATTACACCTTCGTGCGTGTTATTATGAATAGCTCTTCTACATAACTCCCCGGTAGAAACATGAGCTAAATTAAATTTTTCTGCAATTAATTTGCTTTGCGTACCCTTTCCAGATCCGGGTGCGCCAAAGATGACAACATTGAGCATGTTTATTACTCCTTAAAAAATGAATAAAATAGATGTTATTCTACTACTGTATATATGTCTTTCAGATTTCTTCCGTATCCATCGTAATCCAGTCCGTAACCGACGATAAAATCGTTAGGGATATCCATGCCAACGTAATCTAATTTTACATCACGCTTGCAGGCCTCTGGTTTAAATAACATTGTTGCTACTTTAACATCTGCAGGACCCATTTGTTTTACCTGTTCTACTGTATTGATGATTGTCAGGCCTGTATCAACAATATCTTCCAATAATACGATGGTACGTCCTGAGATATCTTCATTCAAACCAATTAGTTCTTTTACTGTTCCTGTTGAACCAGTTCCTGAGTATGATGATAATTTTACAAAACTGATCTCACATGGAATAGTTAATCGTTTCATTAAGTCAGATGCGAACATAAAAGAGCCATTCAACACACATACCATTAAAGGATTTTTTCCTTCAAGGTCTTTATTCATCTGTTCAGCCACTTTGTCAACTGCCTTTAAAAGCTTTTCTTCAGGGATTGACAACTCAAATTCTCTATCTAACAACTTAACTCGGCTCATTGCTTCTTTTTTTTATTTTGGTTTGAAAATACCAATTGCTTATGTTACCGTCTGAAATAAAGATGATTACATTTGCAAATTATTCAATAAATCAATAAAAATCTGGATTTTAAGCTGCAAAAGTATAAAAAATAAAGATAACCACATGATTATAATGCTTTCTTAACTATTTTTGTGGCGGGAAAAAATTAACGAAAGGTTCTTACAGAGAATTTCATAACTAAAATAAATTAATAACTATGCAACCAAAAGTTAGTATTATCATGGGTAGCACGTCTGATCTTCCAGTGATGAAGAAGGCGGCTGATTTTTTAAATGATCTGAAGATTCCATTCGAAATAAACGCTCTATCGGCTCACAGAACGCCAGCTCAGGTGGAGTCTTTTGCTAAAAGTGCTGAAGACCGTGGTGTTAAGGTAATTATAGCAGCTGCAGGTATGGCTGCTCACTTGCCAGGTGTTATTGCTTCAATGGTAAAAATTCCAGTTATTGGTGTGCCTATCAATGCCAGTCTTGATGGAATGGATGCTTTATTGTCTATCGCTCAAATGCCTCCGGGAATTCCAGTGGCTACAGTTGGTATCAACGGTGCTCAGAATGCAGGTATTCTGGCTGCTCAAATGATTGCAACAGGTGATGCGGAGACTTCTCAAAAGTTGGCTGAATTCAAGGAGAGCCTGAAAGACAAAATTGTTAAGGCAAACGAAGAGCTAAAAGAAGTAAAATATGAGTTTAAAACTAACTAAGCTTGTATTCTAAGAATAAAAAAAGAGCTTGCCAACGCAAGCTCTTTTTTTATGTGTTAATTACTTATTACTTAACGAGTAGCCAAACGTCATCACGGCCTTCGTTGTTACGCGCTGTACGCAGCTCAGCATACGCTTCATTGCGATCGTAAAAAGATTTGTAGGCTACCTTGTAAAATTCACCATTAGGGCCGGCAGGTCTTTCAATCACCCTGGCATCATAGCCGTCAGCTACTAATTTGGCCTTAAATAACTCAGCATTTTGCTGGTTTTCGAAGCTGCCTGCAATTAAAAAATACTTATCAGCAGGTTTAGGAGGCTCGGGTATTACCTCTTTAACTTCTGGAGTTTTAACCTCTTTTTTTACAGTATCCTTCTCGACTTTCTTCTGAACCACCTCTGTTTTTACAGGCTTCTGTGGCTTTTTTGCTGGCTTCTTTTTACATCCTGCTCCAATTAAAAGAGCAACGATGGCCAGAGCAGTAATTAATTTCCTCATAAAAAGTAGTTTGCGTTATTATAATGAACAACTTAGGGGTTCAACTATTTAATGCAAGCATAAATGTAAGGAAATTGGTTCTGCTTAGCAATATTTAAGACGAGTATATTAATTATATTACATACTTATATCCTACGCCTTTTATCGTTTTGATATGATCCTGTCCTATTTTTTCACGTAGTTTTCTGATATGGACATCAATTGTACGATCGCCTACGATAATATTATCGCCCCATACTGAATTGTAAATTTCATCGCGGGTAAATACCTTTTCAGGCTTCGAGGCCAGTAATACAAGCAATTCAAATTCTTTCTTTGGAAGAATCAGCTCTTCTCCGGCATTAATGATCAGGTACCTTTCCCTGTCAATAACAAGGTCACCAATTTTAATGATATTGCTTTCTTCCGGTTCTGCCACCGCGCCTTCTGAACGATATCTTTTCAACAAAGCTTTAGCTCTTGAGATTAAAACTTTAGGTTTAATTGGTTTGGTAATGTAGTCATCGGCACCAGCTTCAAAACCGGCAATTTGAGAATAATCTTCACCGCGGGCTGTTAGAAAAGCTACAATAGAATTTTTAAGGGCAGGAATCTTCTTAATTTCTTCGCATGTTTCAATGCCATCCATTTCGGGCATCATTACATCAAGAATGATCAATTCCGGAACCTCTGCCTGGGCAATGCCAATGGCTTCCTGTCCGTTAGTGGCGGTTAAAACCTGGAAGCCTTCTTTTTTCATATTATAACTAATGAAATCAAGGATATCAGGCTCATCATCTACTAAAAGAACTTTGTAATTTTCTACGTTCATTATAAAAAGTTTTACACGAAAGTAAGTAATGAGTTTAACAAATAGTTTCGTATAGGTTATAGTTGCATTAATTAAATGTTAATCTGCTTTTTCAAGTGTAAAGGAAAATACCGTTCCCTGTCCCAATGTACTTCTTACATTAATACGCTGACCATGCGCTTCGATCAAGTGTTTAACAATAGCTAAACCAAGACCTGTTCCGCCATGTTCACGACTTCGGCTTTTATCAGCACGGTAAAAACGCTCAAATACCCTCGGCAGATTTTCCTCTGCTATTCCAATGCCTGTGTCTTTTACTTCCACCAATATCCGGTTGTCCATGTTGAAGAAACTTATCTCCGTTTTTCCACCATCTTTGCCATAATTGATTGAGTTGACTACTAAATTACTAACAACTTGAAAGATGCGTTGTTTATCGGCTATAACAAAATGTTGTTTATCAGCACCTTCTCCATAGCTTAGTTTTATCTTTCTTTTAGTTGCCCTTATCTCTTGCAGTTCAATAACATCATCAGTTAACTGATGCAGGTCAAATATTTCAGGATGTAGTTGTAATTCTCCTGCTTCCAGCTTGGAAATGGCTTCCAGATCTTCAATAATACTGATCATTCGATCAATGCTTTTTTCGGTACGCGTTAAATATCGCATATTGATATTTGGATCTTCGATGCCTCCGTCGAGCAGTGTTAAAATGTAGCCCTGTATATTAAAAATTGGCGTTTTTAATTCATGTGACACGTTACCCAGGTATTCCTTTCGGTATTTCTCCATCTGTTTTAACTCCTGTATCTCCTGTGTACGGTCATGCATCCAGTTTACCACTTCACGGTTCACTGTTGTTAAGATGTCATCGGAATCTGAACTCGCTATTTCAATGTTCTCCTTATCGTCGTGTCCGTATATGGTTTGATATAAGGGTTTAATTTTACTGTAGATAAATGAATTGATAAAGTAATTAACCAATGCGAATGATACAGCAAAAAATACCGGTACGGATATGGCTAATGAATAATATAAATTAGGACTGTAGTAATTAACTCCAAAAAAAACAAAGGCTAATAATAAAAAGCCGATGGCAACAAAACCAGCTATTTTTTGCGGTTCCAGTGATTTCATAGTCATTATACTTTTAAATGCTCAATTGAAACATTTTTAAACTGTTTTACTGATTGTATATGTGACCAACCAGTGTAAAACAAAAAAGGTAATGCAGCAATAAACATGCACTCAGATGCAAACAAAGTTATTGTAATTATTGCCTTTATAACCAAATTACAGGATTATTGATCATGTTAACACAATGTTAAGTGCTTATTTCGTTACATGACTGATATTAGATACATTTGTATAACGTTCGTGTTTTGCGATGGTAACATAAACTTAACATTTGCTTTCTCGTTACGCGAGGCTATCCGCGTATCTTTGGCGATTAACAAAGAATAATATGACGTTTATTTGGATTGCAGTTATTTTATTGGGTGCATTGGCAGTTGTGGATCTTGTAATTGGAGTATCCAACGATGCCGTTAATTTTTTAAATGCTGCTATCGGGTCACGTGCAGCACGACGTAAACTCGTGTATTGGGTTGCTGCAATCGGATTACTTATCGGTTCATTACTGTCAGCCAACATGATGGAAGTGGCGCGAAAAGGAGTTATTTACCCCTCAAGCTTTTCTTTCGCCGAAATAATGGTTGTGTTCGTTGCGGTCATGCTCGTCGATGTTATTCTTATTGACGGATTTAATACACTTGGTTTCCCCACATCAACTACCATAGCTGTTGTTTTTGAGTTGCTGGGTGGTGCTATGGCACTTTCTATCATTAAAAATCGCGAGGCTAAAATTGACGGTATTGAAATTGAGCAGATGATCAATACCGATAAGGCCTTTATTATTCTGGCCGGTATTCTGTTATCCATATTCCTGGCATTTATAGTAGGAATTGTGGTGCAGTTTATCACACGTGTAGTTTTTAGTTTTAATTACCAACGACGTTTTAAATATTTATTCGCTGTAGTGGGAGGTGTCGCCATAACTGCAATTGTATTTATGATTTTTAAGAAAGGTTTAGGTGGCGGCAGTATTTTTGATTCTTACCCTGGCTTTGAATATGTCGTTCGTTTTCAAACCGAGATATTATTTGGGGTATTTGCTTTCTCAACCTTTATATTCCTGTTCCTGGGTTTATCTTTTAACGTTGATATTCCGAGGGTAGTTGTATTGTTTGGAACTTTTGCCCTGGCTATGTCATTCGCGGCCAATGACCTGGTAAATTTCATTGGAATTCCCCTGACGGCCGTTGAAAGTTTTAAGGCGTTTTTAGCGTCAGGTTCAACAACTCCTGATGGTTTCTCAATGGCTTTTATAAGTGACGATGTTATCAAAAAAGATGTATTTAGTGACTATGAACATACCTTGATTTTTGCATTGTCAGCGCTTGTTATGACCATTACGCTTTTTAAATCAAAGAAGGCCAGAAGTGTTACAGAAACCGAGGTGTATCTGGGACGGCAATCAAGCGGGTACGAACGGTTTGAGCCTTCCTATTTATCAAGGGTAGTTGTACGTAATTTTTTACATATACATAGCCTGGCTGTTGGAATTTTACCCAAAAAGGTGATGACTTTCTTTAATAGCCGCTATCAAAAGGCCGAAAGTGTAGACGGCAGTACTGTTGATGGTGTGATCTATTTTGATACCGTAAGAGCATCCGTAAACCTGGTGGTAGCCAGTATTCTTATTTCTCTGGGTACATACATGCAATTTCCTTTGTCAACAACCTTTGTCGTGTTTATGGTTGCCATGGGAACTTCGCTGGCCGATCAGGCATGGGGGCGCGAGAGTGCCGTTTACAGGGTCTCGGGTGTGCTATCCATTTTAGGCGGATGGTTTTTTACCGCTTGCATGGCTTTTATAGGCGCCTTTATTTTTACCTATATTATATGGTATGGCAGTTGGATTGCTGCTATACTATTAGCGGCTGCTGTTGCAACCACACTTATGTTAACAAGTAAATATCATGCGCGAAAGCTGGAAGAAAAGCGCATGTTAAAAGAAGAGTTTCAGGATGAAATAGATAATAACCTGGACCATTTAAAAGAATCGGGCAGCGAACAGATTCGCCGCCACCTGCAGGAAGCATCAAAGGTATTTTATTTAAGCCTGCAGGGTTTCATCGATGAAGATATAAGGCAGTTGCACGAAGCACATGATAAAGCTCTGTTATTGGATAAGTATACCCGCAGCAGTAAGTCTAAATTCTTCTATGCTTATGCAAAAATTACAGAAGAGGGTATTGATTCAGGACACTATTTTGTGCAAGCCTTTGATTACCTGACCGAACTGGTTGGCTGCCTCACTAATATTACACAGCCTTTATTCGAGCACCTCGAAAATCAGCACAAGGGTATGACTGCGTCACAACGTAATGACCTGCATGATTTATTAGAAGAGATGTCGGGCTATTTTAATCACATTATACATGTGGAAAAGGAGCAGAAGTTTGAGCTGATCAATGAAATGATAAGTAAGCAAAACTTCCTGATCAGTTTCCAGGACAGTATTCGTCGTAACCAGATAAAGCGTATTCAAAAAGGCGAAGGTCGCACACGTGTTAGCATACTGTTTATGGATGTGTTAGCCGAAACAAAGAATGTGCTCTTGTATTCCATCAATTTGCTTAAAGCGCATCGTGATTTTATAAGTTCGTATAATTCAAATAACTAATTCCAATATTAAGTTTTCATTTGAGGCTTGATTTTTTACCTTTTTTGCCACTAAAATTTATAGAATTATTTCTCTATTTCCTCTTAAAATCAGTCAATGTTAAGCATCTGTTAATCGAACATTAACCGCTTATCTAATTTACTTTCCCATGACTGTCGCTTATACCCATAACGTACAGAAATAGAGGTGTATGTGACTGTTTTGCGCTTAACGTACATTTAAAGTTCAATTAATTCTCTCTTATCAGGCATCCCTTGACCTTGCCATACATTTGCTCTCGAAATATTTGAATTATTGCGAGGGAAAAGTGAAACGTCTGTGAATTTTAATAATGATAAACTCATAACGATATCAGTTTTAAAATCACAGTAAGTTCCATCCGACCATAAAAAATTAATTACAAACGGATGAAAAGACAAGTAATTGGAATTGTAATTCTATGTCTGACAAGTCTTACACAGGGATTTGCACAAACAGGGATACTAAAAGGGAAAATAACTGACAGAAAAACAGGAGAGGAGCTCATCGGAGCCGCTATTGTTGTTGAAGGAACCACTACCGGTACAACTACCGATTTCATGGGCGACTACACAATGCCTCCTTTAGAACCAGGTACTTACACTATTCGTTGCCAGTACATATCATATGAAGCACAGGTTAAAGAAGGTGTTGTTATTAAAGCGGGTGAAGAAACCGTTCTTAACTTCTTAATGGGCGAATCGGAACTAGACCTTGCAGAAGTACAGGTGGTTGCCAAAGCCAACCGTGAATCAGAAAACTTTTTGATGTTAGAGCAAAAAAAGGCTTCAGTGATTAAAGAAAGTATTGGGGCGAAGCGCATGTCAAGTCTTGGTGTTTCTGATGCCGCCGATGCAACATCAAAAATATCCGGAGTTACCAAAAATGAAGGTTCAGGTGATGTTTATATTCGAGGTTTAGGTGATCGTTATCTGACAACTACAATGAATGGTTTACCTATCCCGTCTGACGATGTTGAGAAGAAGAATATTGATCTTAACTTGTTTTCAACTGATGTTATTAAGAACATCGGAATAAGTAAAACCTATGATGTTAGCACATATGCCGATCAAAGTTCGGGTGCTGTAGATATTAGTTCGAAAACATACAGTGAAAAAATCAGTTTAAGTCTAAGTGCAGGTGTTAATACCAATGTACTTAAAGATGGTATTTTCGGTGATTTCAAAGCTACACAGAATATAAATGATCAGACTTTAGGTTTCTATAGTCGACCATATGATACTAAAACCGCTATCAATAACCAGAGTTGGAATACCGAAACAAAAGGCATGCCTGTTAACTATGGTATATCTGTTTTAGGAGGTAAGAAAATTGGTGAAAAATTAACTTTATTCGCTACACTTTCTCAATCTGGTTCTTCGGAATATCAGACCGGTATTTTTAAAAGTTATCGTTCCAATATACTTGATAACTCATTTAATGATGTTGAAAAGTACATAACAGAATATAATACAACCGGTCTCTTAAATCTGGCTTATGACTTTAACATTAACCACTCTGTCAATTTCAACAGTATGTTTATTCATACAACAAAAGATGAGTTGTATGAGCAGGGACGTAATGGTGAAGGCTATGTATTCGATCAGGACCCGCAGGAAGATGGTGCTTTTGTACGCGATCAAAACCTCAAAGAAACGACCTTATTTATAAATCAGTTATTAGGTTCTCATAAGCTCAATGATAAACAACATGTAAAATGGGCGATGGCATATAACATGGTGAATGCCGACGAGCCTAACCGTATTCGTAACGAGGTCAATATTCTGGATGCCAACACGGTTCAGTTTGCACACGTTGGTGATTATCAGCAAAGAAAGTCATTACAAGAGATCAGAGATGCTGAATTCAATGGTTATTTGAAAGACGAGATCAAATTCGTTGATGAGGAAAACAAGAAAATCAAATTGGATGTAGGTGCTAATTTCCGTTCTAAGACCAGGGCCTTCGAATCTCTTTTCATGGGTGTCAGGGCTAAAGGAGTACAAGTAGCTTCGATTGATAATTTAGATGAAGCTTTACTGGATAAAAGCCTGTATCAGGATGGTACTTTGATCATACGCGAGGGAAGACCAAATACTTATGATGCAGATCTGTTAGTATATTCGGGATTTGTGAATTTTGGCTATGATGTTAACAAGTTTTCAGCCAATGTTGGAGCCCGTTATGAGGTTGATGAAATTGACATTGAATGGGATGTGGACAATTATGTAGGACGAGTTGGAAGTACTTCCAAAAGCTATAACAATATTTTGCCTGCATTACACCTTAAGTATCAAATGACAGAGAAGAGTGCTCTGCGTTTTTCTGCCAGCAAAACCATTACACTTCCTGAATTTAAAGAGTTGGCTCCATTTGATTATGTATCACCAACCGGACGTGTAACAACGGGTAATCCTGATTTACAAAGTTCAGAGAACTATAATTTCGATTTGAAATGGGAAACTTTCCCAAGTGCAGGTCAGTTATTATCGCTTACCGGTTTTTATAAGATGATCAATGACCCGATCAACTTACGTATGTTACACGGTTCATCGGGATATTTCTCATATGCTAATACAGGTGATAAAGCAAATGTTTATGGTCTTGAGTTAGAGTCACGATTTAAACTTATTAAAGCTGAAATGGAAGAGATGCCAAGCCTTGATCTTTCTTTCAATGTAACTAAGATGTGGTTTAACCAGGATCTGCATGAAGAGTTTCAGTATAATAACAAAACCGAAACAGATCTTCAGGGTGCGGCAGACTTTATCGCTAATGGTTCATTGACATTTTCTAATAATAAGCCCAAAGCATTAATGGCAACCTTAACAGGAAATTATTCTTCAGATAAAATATTCGCCCTGGGTGCACCAGAAGATTTTGACAATAGTGACAAGTATTTTAACAGTGAAATTATTGAGAAAGGATTTGTTACACTTGACCTTGTTGTCAGCAAAAAAATATCAGAACGCGTTTCATTGAAATTTACCGGTAAAAACTTATTGAATCCAGAGATTGAGCAAACTCAATTGATTGTTCCTTTCAATGGAGGAGGTGCTGCTTCACAAACTAACGAGGTTGTTAAATCATACAAAAAAGGCCTTAGCCTGAGTATGGGAGTAAGTATCAATTTAAACTAGATTATTTAACTACTTGATTAATATCCTAAATTAATTTAAAATGAAAAAATTAGTTTTAAAAGTTTTAGGTCTTGCAATCTTAGCAATGCCTTTCCTAGTAAGCTGTGACGATGACGATGATCCAAAACCAGGGCACGATGTAATCGAGGCTCTCGACAATGGTACCATGAACGGTACTCTTTTTGAAGATTACACTTTGAATGCATCTACTCAGTACAGACTTACTGGTTCATTCATTGTTAGTGAAGGTGTTACTTTTACTATTCCTGCAGGAACTCAGGTTATTGCTGATAATGGAGGTACTGATGTTTACGTGGCTGTTTTAATGGGCGGTAAAATCAACATCAACGGAACTGAAGACAACCCTGTTGTTATGTCTTCATCGGGTGCTAACCCAGGCGATTGGGGTGGTTTAACTATCTGTGGTAAAGCAAAAACTACCGCAGGTACTGACATTAAAGCCGAAGTAGGCGGATTCCTTTACGGAGGTAACGATGATTCTGATAACTCTGGTAAAATCAGTAACCTGGTAATTAAAGGTACTGGTGCTCAAATTAATCCGGAGTCTCAATATAACGGAGTCTCATTCTATTCGGTAGGTTCAGGTACAAGCGTAAATAATGTAGCAGTTATCAATGGTGCAGATGATGGTGTTGAGTTCTTCGGTGGAACTGTATCTGTAACCAATCTTTTCCTGCAGAATAACGAAGATGACGCTATTGACTGGACTGAAGGTTGGAGTGGGACTGTAACAAATGCTTATGTTGAGCATACGATTGCAGATTTCTCTACTGTTGTGGAAGCTGATAAAGACAATGCTAATCCTAAGATTGTTAACTTAACTGCTGTATCTACTACTGGCGGTACTGCGTTACAGTTCAAAAAGGAATCAGGTGCTACAATCACCGGACTTTCATTAAGCGGATACGAAACATCAATCGATATGAAAGATGACGGTCCTTTGGCTAATGTAATTATCGAGGGTGTAACTGCTGATCCTGCAGAGAGCTATAACAACCCTGCAACTGTTGATCCTTCAGGTTGGACATGGGTTGATGCTGATATCGCTGAAATTATTGAATTAGAGGGTAGTGTAACAAGTGATGTTACTTTAGATCCTTCTAAATCATATCGTTTGACCGGCGCCTATATTGTAGAGGATGGTGCTAAATTAACGATACCTGCCGGTACTAAAATTCACGCTGAGGCTGGAGGTACTGATGTTTACATCGCTGTTTTAATGGGTGGTATGATCGATATTGACGGTACTGCTGAACTTCCTGTTGTAATAGCTTCGGATCAGGCACTACCTGGAGACTGGGGTGGTTTAACTATTTGTGGTAAGGCAACTACTTCTGCCGGGATTGACATTACTGCTGAAGTTGGTGGATTCATGTATGGTGGAACTGATGATACTGATAACTCAGGTTCTATCGATTATCTTGTAATTAAAGGTACAGGCGCTCAAATTAACTCTGAATCACAATATAACGGTATTTCTCTTTACTCGGTTGGTTCTGGAACCACTATTGGCAATGTGGCTGTTATCAACGGTTCAGATGATGGTATCGAGTTCTTTGGTGGAACTGTTTCTGTTGAAAATATCTACCTTGAGAACAATGAAGATGATGCAGTAGACTGGACAGAAGGATGGAGTGGAAGTATTACAAATACTTACATCTCACATACCGTTGACGGATTCTCAACAGCTTTTGAAGGTGATAAAGTCAACGGCAATCCTACATTCACCAATGTAACTGCTATATGTACAGCTCCTGCCGGTGGTATTGCTCTTCAGTTCAAAAAGGATTCGGGTGCTACGATCACTAACCTTCACCTTGATGGTTACACTGTTGATCTTGATATGAAAGACAACGGTGCCTTATCTAACGTGCAGATCGCCGGTGCTGATCCAGATGCTACTAACCAAAATGTAGCTGACAAGTATTACTACACTCTTAACTCAGGTAAAGATGCAACTCCAATTGATATCTCCGGTTGGACCTGGATTGAGGCTGGTTTATAAGCTATCAGACTAACAACATACAAAAGCGGTAAGGAACATTCTTTACCGCTTTTTTTATATCTACACTTTTATTGCGGGAGACTAATAACAGGTTCTTACCTGTCTGCAGGAACGTATACTTACACCAGGTAGAGCGATACGTGATGCTCAATCACCGTACTTCCATTGGGCAGCATCATGCCGCGAACTTTTAAATCCAGCCCGCAGGTTTGCTTTAAAGGTGCCATGCCTTGAAAAAGGGGTTTCCTCAATCGTTTGCAGATAGGGACTCGCGTATTTTTGTGAGCTTATCTTCTTGGTTAACTGTGTATAATGAACTTTTGCTATTGCATATCCTTTTGCAACTCTGTAATTTGCATGGTCAAATTCAAATACAATACCATGATGCGAGCTTTTTATCTATTGTTGATCGTTGCAACCTTGTTTGCCTGTCAACCAGCCAGTGAAACCCCCTTATACAAGGCTGACAATTACACCATTTATAAAGATAAGGTGGTGCAAGGCGATTACATTGCACAAGTGCAGTCTCCAACGCATATAACATCTGATTACCAAAGTCCGGCCAATGCGACATTTCCCAATTTTATTGAGTTTAAGTTTGCCATCAATGGTAAGGACAACGAGCTGCCGATAGGTATTAATCATACTTTTTTACTAGAAGCCAATGATGAAGGTAAGATCATATTACCTACCTTAAGTTTTGGTGAGCGTCATGCCAACGAAGTTACAGCTACACCTACTGGTAGTATTGAGCCCAACACACCTTTATTGATAAAGGTCGACGCCAGTCAAATCATCAAGTCAATGGATGATCTTGGTTATTACGAAACTTATAACGGGCAAAAAATCTATAAAGAAGACTATAACGGCATATATATAGCTGGTAACTTAGCGCCATTAGGATGGGATTTTGATAATTTGAATGGCCGCAGCGATCGCCGGTTGAAAGATGATAATGGCGACGGGATTTTCGAAATTACCCTATCGCTTAATCCTTATAATCCAGATGATTTCACAGCTAAAGAGTGGGTACTTAAGAACGATGTAAGTAGTTATCCGCAATTTAGTTCATCAACTCCGCTGGTAGATGCCCTATATACCATGGCCTTGGATGAGACGGAGATGAACATTGAAAATGACGGTACGTTCCGCACCGGTGAAGAATGGCCAGGTGTATGGACCCGCGATGTGAGCTACTCCATTTTGCTGTCTTATGCCTTTACCAATACCGAGGTGGCCAAAACAAGCCTGATGCGTAAAGTAAAGAACGACCGTATCATTCAGGATACAGGAACAGGAGGTGCATGGCCTGTCTCATCTGACCGCACCACATGGACCCTGGCAGCCTGGGAGATATATAAGGTGACAGGTGATCAGCAATGGTTGGAGACCATTTATAAGATCGTTAAAAATTCGGTGGAAGATGATCTGCAAACCTTAAAAGATGAACGTTCCAACTTGCTTAAAGGTGAGTCATCATTTTTAGACTGGCGCAAGCAAACTTACCCTGTTTGGATGAACGGTGTCGATATATTTGAATCAAGATGTTTGGGAACCAATGCTGTGCATACGCAAACCTATGCCATATTAGCCGAAATGGCAGCCCTGATGGGTGATGATGCATCGATGTATCAGCACGAATCGCAGGAGCTTCAGGCTGCCATTAATAATGAGTTATGGCTTGAAGAGAAAGGCTATTATGCGCAGTATTTATATGGGCGTAACAATCTAATGCTTTCACCACGTAGTGAAGCTTTGGGAGAAGCCTTTACCGTTCTATTTGATATTGCCGATGTCAGCAGGGCAAAACAGGTGGTGGCTAATACGCCGGTGGTTGATTATGGTGTGCCTTGTATTTATCCGCAAATACCTGAAATTCCTCCCTATCACAACAATGGTATCTGGCCTTTTGTGCAGGCCTACTGGAACTGGGCCTGTGCTAAAGCTGATAATGCATCGGCGGTAGAACAGGGATTGGCTGCCATGCACCGCGCTGCGGCCTTATTCCTTACCAATAAGGAAAACATGGTAGCAGAAAATGGCGATTTCAGAGATACAGAGGTTAATTCAAACCGCCAGCTGTGGAGTGTGGCCGGTTACTTAAGTTCTGTATACCGGGTTTTTGCGGGAATGCAGTTTGAGTTAGATGGTTTGTATTTCAAACCATTTGTTCCTGAGGCCTATGGTCAACAAATGAACCTGACCAATTTTAAATATCGCAATGCTATACTTGATATCACCATAAAAGGCAATGGCTCAGTCATTAAATCATTTACCATAGACGGTAAAAAAGCCGAACCTATGGTTGATAAATCATTAAGCGGTCATCATGTCATTGAAATTCAACTGGAAAACCCTCAGCAGTTGAGTGTTGAAAAGACAGCGGTGCCCAATGAGTTCTCGTTAAAAACACCACGTGTAAGCGCTAACAGCAATAAACTTAACTGGGATGCCATTGAAGGGGCAACAAGTTATGAGGTGTACAATAACGGTGAACTTGTAACAAGCACGCCAAACACTGATTTTATTGCAGAAGAAAATGGTTTTTACCAGGAGTTGACAGTTAAAGCCATTTCAGACAATAACGAATCATTTGTCAGTAATGTTATAGCTATTATACCTGGCTCATCAATGGTAATTGATGCTGCTGGATTCGGATCTAAAGGAAAGATCAAAGCCAATGGTTATAGCGGTAAAGGCTATATCGAATTATCAAAAGAACATAACACATCTGTTACTGCAAAAGTAAGGGTTAAAAAGGCAGGTATATACCTCTTTAAGGCACGTTACAGCAATGGTTCAGGTCCTGATAACACCGATAATAAATGTGCTATACGAACCTTGTTCGTTAATGGCGATAAAGCCGGGGTAATGGTAATGCCACAACGTGGAAAAGATGAGTGGTCAAACTGGGGCTATACCAACCTGATTAAGGTTAGGCTTAAGAAAGGAGTCAATAAATTGAATCTTCAGTTTATGGACTATAACCAAAATATGAATGGAGAGGTTAATACAGCTTTGCTTGATGAGTTAAGTATCATCCCGATGCAGTAATTAGTCGGGTTTAATACCTGGTAATGTCATTAGCTTAAGAGTGAGAAATATAATTCACATATTTATACTCTTAAGCTAATGACATTTTTCTTTTATGTACTAAGAGAGTCTGTAATAACCTGAGTTTGATATTAAATATAACCTCATATTGCTTATAAATAGCAATTTACAAACATTAAGTATTCAAACAAATCTGTAAACAAATGAGAATAGAACACATAGCTATCTGGGTAAAGGACCTTGAGCTTTCAAAGACCTTTTACACACAGTATTTTGGTTTGAAAGCCAATGAGTTGTATGAGAATAAATCAAAGGGCTTTACATCCTATTTTTTGTCTTCAGAAGAAGGAGGTGCACGACTGGAGATCATGCACAGCATTCATATTAGTACCGATGCACCAGCAGACAAGCATTTGGGATTTACACATATAGCCCTCTCGGTTGGTGGTAAGGATGAGGTTGATAAGCTAAGTGATCAACTCAGAAAAGATGGCTATACAGTTGTTGGAGAACCCCGTACAACAGGTGATGGTTACTATGAAAGTGTAATAGCAGACCCTGATGGTAACTTAATAGAAATTACTGAATAAGCCTGTTGCTATAGTTCCATTGATGTGGCCGCACGATTACCGACCTGTCTGACCTGCTATTTCATCTGGATTTTATGCTTTATTAATTTTACTATTTTTACCCGCACAATAAATTTTAATACACTGCAATGGACGTAAAAATAGAAGCCGGATGGAAACAGGTGCTACAGCCTGAATTTGATAAAGATTACTTTAAAAAGCTGACCGAATTTGTAAAGTCAGAATACCAGAGTAAAACCATTTATCCGCCTGCTTCACAAATATTCAATGCCTTTGACTTATGTCCTTTTGAAAATACCAAGGTCGTTATACTTGGACAGGACCCCTATCATGGCCCTAATCAGGCTCATGGCCTGTGTTTCTCTGTGAATAAGGGGATCAAGATGCCGCCATCGCTGGTCAATATTTACAAAGAACTGCATACCGATGTTGGGATTGATATTCCCGATCATGGAAACCTGGAGCATTGGGCTAAACAAGGTGTATTGCTATTGAATGCGACTTTAACAGTAGTTGCCCACAATGCAGGTTCACACCAAAAGCAAGGATGGGAACTGTTTACCGACGCGGTGATAAAAACAGTGGCTGATCAGTCTGAAAATGTGGTGTTTTTATTATGGGGTGCCTACGCCCAGAAGAAAGCACAGTTGATTGACAGCAGCAAGCATTTGGTGCTCAAATCAGTTCACCCTTCTCCACTTTCGGCTCACCGTGGCTTTTTCGGTACTAAACATTTTAGCAAGGCCAATGAGTATTTGCAGGCCAGCGGAAAAGAAGCCATCAGTTGGGGAACTGAGTAGTTGGATAAATTCCATGTGATGGGATGCATTCAAAACAACAGGTTTATCGAACTGTAATATGTCCGCCATTGGCTTAATACTAACTGCACACCCAATTATGGGCTAAACTTCCGGGGACATTGCCCACGAGTGTTCGAAAAGATTCAAACATTCACATATATAGTGTTTTGCAAGCTGTAAATCAGCTCTCCTCCTGGCAAGGAGGAGTACCTCGACGAAGGAGAGGGGAGGTGGTTTTAAGTCTTTT
>NZ_JBNGPA010000039.1:0-51356 GCF_050589845.1 Carboxylicivirga agarovorans
TTTGAATTGGCTGATTTAACATCGTATGAAATATTGGATGTAATCCAAACATAAATAGCTCCTAACTTGTCATGTTCGCTATTGAAATCAGAGTTTATTCTCTTAGCAATCTTTTCGCAGTTAGAAACTGATGTAGGGTATCTGGTAACAATCTGCTTTATACTTTCATTAATTTGTCCACTTATGGAAAAACTAATAAGTATCGTTAATAATATTAATGCGTTAAGTCTTTGCATCTAATGGGGCTAACGTTTGGCTAGATGAAGCTGATTGGCAATTAATGAACTAAACCAACCAAGAACTCTCTGAGCCAAATCTTTTATTTGTTCTCATCTTTTCATTTCTATAGCCAATTGAAAATCATGAACACCTATAAAAAGCGAACACACTGTTCATAAATCAAAGGTTTGGCGGTGGTCGATTACCCAATCTAACTTCCAAAAACTCACGAACGCCAATTGCTTTATTCTAGCGTGTTAGCCCTCGTTTTTTTCTACTTTAAATTTATCTATCCATGTCATATCAGGATAAATTAATTCGTCTTGAGGTTCAACCCACTTATAATTACTGATTCGATAATAGTTTCCTCCGCATTTACATGCCAGGTTGTTATCATCGTTCTTTGAAAGAAAGCATTTATCGCACATTATTGACTCTTCCGTAGTATTGAAAAATACTGGCTTAAAGTATTGATACGCCATTAAAGCAAGAGCCCAAAATAATGCTGTCATCAAATAATCAGCAAAATATTCTGGTATTTCATCAATTTTTACTAATTCTCTTGGACCAACATAGTGACTATAAGGCTTAATGCCAATAGTTATCGAAAATAAAATCCTACCGAGGAATATTATAATAAAAGACCAAATGCCTAACTTTATTGTTTTAGAGAACCTTTCTGAATTCTTATTCTGACTATCATCTTCTAACTCGCGTTTCGTTTTCTTTATCCACATTATTTACAGTCTTGATTATTGTTCTTCTAATGTCAACATTGTTTAAATCTGCATTATATGCCGTTTTTAAATCTAATGGTAGTTTTTGTTCTTTAGCTTTTTTTATTCCTGTTACAACATTATCAAGGTCTACACCTTCTTTATATAATTGAGCTAGTTTTCTAATATTATTATCAATGTCAATTAGTAAAAGTTGTTTATGCCATTCTATTAGCTTATGTGGTGGGATTTTATGAAACCTATATTTTACCAGGTCAATAAACGACACTTTAACTCCACTAAATAAAGCACTTAAATAGAGTAATATTGGCAAGTATGCAAATAACAAAATCAAACCAATGCTTATTAATAATATTTTCATTTCCAATCTTGTACGGTTAAATGAGGGCTAACTCGTCGATATACGGCACTATGCTGTATATATTACATATGGCCAGTGGGCGATATATCGTATGACTATTTTTTATATACTATATATTTTTGCAACATACAGCTTCGCCTCCTCAGTCACAATAATGTGTAAGCTTTAAACTTTGCTGTATGTATCAATACTGCATACCAGGCCTCTAAGTTCTTCTGATTTTTTCCCCAACACATATCTTATTTACTCTTTACTCTATATTATCAGGAAGGATGCTTATCGACTCTTTTAAATGAAGTCTGACAAGAAGTCTTTACTCATCATAAAAAAAGCTATATTTTTCTAGACATCCAAGTCATCCAGCGGACTTTTTACTTTACTAATATCTCTGTCGTCCTGATGCTTGAATGTCTAAGTAACTTTTGTATGTTTCGGATGTCCATCCATGAGTCACGCAGGTGGGTGGCAAAAGAATGCCTGACATATGTGGCGTTAACCGCTTATAACTGCCGGTCTTTAATACTGTATTCTTCATAACATTCTGAACACTTGAACTCTATACTTATCACCATTTTGACCTTCAATATCATAAATACCGGGTTGCCCTTTGCGTAATTACTCCAAATAATAATTGCTTCAATTTAACGGGCATGGACACAATTCTGCCTATACCTCTTTTGCATTGCTATATTTCAATCAATTGCGATCAAAGTTTACATCTTCAACTTTCAGGTTAATTAATTCTCTCCTTCTTATACCAGTAACCTAAAGTATATATAACATACATTTATGCTTAATAAAAATATTCTGCCGTAAGATGGCTTCAACCTCTTGTTTTTCCAATACTTTGGGCAAACTCCTTTGGGCAACTGCCCGTGGAATTAGTAGTTCGTTGACCTTGAGCTTAGTAATGATAACAAATAGCGTTTGACTGCACTAACCGCAATATTTTATAACGACCATGTGTAACTTAATACTGCTCGCGGGAAAAATAAATAATCACGTAGCTCTTCAACAGATATTTCATTGGCTGACTTTCCCTTGTAGTAATCCTTCAGCTTCTTTACCAGGCATGAGTACTTCTCAATCTCCGTAACAAGCCCCTTACAAGGTCAATATTTTGACATAATCCTCTAACCCAAGTTATTCATAAAAGTCAAAAATGAACACTTTGAATAAACGTTAAGTGCACAGGCAAAGGCACCCAAAAATTTTTAGCTGTTATAGACTCTATTTATGTAGCTTGAATATTACAAAGGATCAAACTTAAATTTCTGTCCGGCTACCGAAGCTTCATACATTAAACCACCTTTTGCCATGGTGAAAATGGCGATACCATCAACGTATTTAGTATTGGCCGACACACCTGCTGCTGCAGCTACAGCAGATACCTGAGCTGTGAACTCAATCTTATTTTCGGTGAAACGGTCGAATTCCTTCTGTGTCTCAAAGAAGATAACTTCTCTAAATGCCTGCCCCCCAGCCTGAAGACCAATACTCACCTGCGATAGTTTGGCCATACCAACCAAACTTCCTTGCTTGTATGCCACCCCGTTACCTGCAGCTCCGCCTATTCCCAGGCCGCCTTTACCTACATTAGGAAAAATAACATAGCCATACGAGTCGTTGAAAAATTTAGCCATTCCATCGTCCTTTTCCAGAAAGTCGGCCTTAGCTTCGCTACTATCTTCGATGATCTCTTTTTGTTTCTTTTCTGATTGTGCCATTGTACCAACAACAAACATCATAAAAAGGCAAATAAGTGTATACGTCTTCATTTCTTAATTATTTGGGTTTAAATTTCAACTGATTACAATATAACATACTAAAATTAAGGCTTTAATACATCAAAATCAAAGTAATGATTACTAATAAATTGCTATGTTTCAAATAAGGTGGCAAAGAGTTCTGACTACATTCACCACAAACACTGTAGCCTTAGCAGAAAGTAGACTAATAAATACCAGAGTGCAGGATATTAGGCTTTTAGACTATTAGATGGTTAGTAAGTTCAATACATTATCAAATTAACTATTCAACTCCTCAACTAATAACTCCCTTAACTAATCCCATTTCGACTCCAGATAAATTTCGGGATCGACACTTAATCCATCAGCTTCCTTCCTATAAAGTATCCTCCTGAATATCGTAACAAAATTCCTTTACATCAATGTTATAGTCATCGACAAAATGCTTAATGCGAATATCCTCAACTGTGGTATGTTCAATGAACCATTCTACCAGAAACTGATGAAAACTATCAAAACCTGAAATGCTTTGTTTTTTTTGCTTTAAGGTTTCCAGCAGATCTTTATGTCGCCAGGAGTGCTCTTCATACTCTGGATAGTTGATGGCTACCATGAGGTTTTCTTCACTGGCAAAATGAAAACTGGCATACTTTTCAATTTCATCGATAATGCGCCTAAGGGTTTCATCAGAACGCCCTTTGTTTATGGCCATTTTAAAAGAATTGATGAGGCGAAGAAATAATTTATGCTCCAGATCAATACGGGCCACATCAATCTGGTATTTTGCTTTCCAACTTAAAGTACTTGAATTGGGAATCATAACTTCAGTGTTAGGTTTACATGTAGTAAATTACTGAAAATTAATTAATTTAATCAATACTACACCCTATTATAACACAGACATGCAGCAGGATGCCTTATAACCATGCTGCACGATACGAATACCCGTCCCACTTGTTAAAAGGCATGTACCAATCCTATTCCAAGACACGAAAGACTGAGTTTGGTTTAGAATAACTTAGCGCAACAGATATGCTCATGATCAATTTACGAGCATATCTAGTTAAGAACTATGGCATCACCAACTCCACCGGCTTTCCGTCAAGCTCAGGATACAAGGCATTTTTGCTTTCCATTTCTGACTGTAACAGCTCCATCATAAGCTTTAGCTGCTCCTTGTTTTCGGCTGCTATATTCCGCGATTCAAAAGGATCATCTTTCAAGTTAAACAATTCATAATACGCCTCTCCTTCAACAGGGTAATGATAAATTACTTTCCAGTCTGAAACCACAAGGCTTGTAAAATAGTTGGTACGGTGGTTACCATGCGGAAAATGATTCAGAAAGGTTTCTTTACGCTCATTGTTGTTCATGCCGGCCAATTGGCTCTGCAAAGCAAACCCATCAGTAATGTGATCTGCCTGGTCTGATACACCGGCAAGTTCACATACTGTAGGAAGAATATCCAAAACACTGCCCATTTGTTCCTGTATGGCATTGGCAGGCACAAGCAGTCGTTTTTGATTGGCATTCTCACTATCCGGCTTTATCCATGAAGCGATAAAAGGAACGCGCATGCCACCTTCCCAGTGATTACCCTTTTTACCTTTCAGGGGAGAAGAACTACTGTAGGCGTCATCACCTAAAGGTGCATCGGAACCATTATCACCTAAGAACATAATAAAGGTATTCTCACCCAGGCCCAGTTGATTAACATGTGCAATTATGTCGCCAAGGGACTTATCTATACCTTCAATGAGTGTTGCATATGCCTGTGCTTTTTCTGAGTGGCCCGAATCTTTGTAATTATCCGCAAAACGCGGATCAGACTGAAACGGCGCATGTACGGCAAAATGAGCCATGTGCAGGAAAAATGGTTTCCCTTCTTCTTTGGCACGGGTTATTGCTGCATTTGCTTCCAGGGTGATAGCCTCGGTTAAAAAAGTGTCAGTACCGTGGTATTTTTCAAGTCCGGGAACAGCACGCGCCTTCCATCCTTTAATAAGGCCATAGGCATCTTGTGCGTAATAACTGCCAGGCTGCCCAAATGAATTACCGGCTATATTGACATCAAAACCCAGGTTCAAGGGATCTTCTCCCTCATATCCGATGGGTCCAAAGTGAGCTTTTCCTGCATGAATAGTAGTATATCCGGCCTGTTGCAATATGCGGGGAAGAGTAACAGAAGAGCTATTCAGTCCTTCCCAGTTCCATTCCTGAGGGCCAAATTTTGTGCGGTTATTACCCTCTGACCTGATCCAGTTGGTAGCTCGATGGCGTGCTGAATTCTGACCTGACATTAAGGAAATGCGTGTGGGTGAACAGACCGAGTGCGCATAAAAGTTGGTAAATCTGATACCCTGGCTGGCCAGTGACTCCATATGGGGCGTTCGATAGAAATCATTTAGCGGGTACTTCTGCGGATTACCTGTCGAATCAGTTAAAAACGGAACAGATGTATCCATTAATCCCATATCATCTACCAGGAATACAATAATATTTGGTGGAGCAGATTCTTTACTCACATGCTTGCAAGAGAATAAACTAAACAGTAGAAGTGTAAAGATCGTCAGCTTTTTAGTAGTCATAGCAGATAATAATTATGATTGTTTATTTAAGCCCTGATGTCCTCTTTTATAGCAGAACACAGGCCAACAGTTTATGTATTACCTCCAAAAATATAAAAACTTTGAGATTAGATCTTGCTAACGGGTTTATATTATTGCCCGAATGAAGCAGATGGTTTATCATAGCAGGGCTATCATCATACCGCGCGACAGGTATAAGGCAAGAAACGAACAGACAAAAAAATTCCACCAAAAACACAGCATCCGATGATTATCCATCGAGTCTTCTGTATTTTTCGTGGAAGGGTTATACCGCTTGTACTGCAGCCTGCATTAAGACTGCTTTTTGAAAGAACTAATCAATCGACCACTATACATTATTAAGTATTTTTTTGTGAGAACGTGGTTTCCTTGCATGAGGCATCTCTTCATGCTTCGCTTTTTTATCGGCTCTTTTTTCCTTTAAGGTCTTAAGCGAATCCTTTTTCTTTTTCCCGTCTTGTAACCGTCTTTCGTGTGACATATCAAAATCATTTAAGGTTTAAAAAGTTGCATTCAAATATGTACAAAGAACATTATGCTATGACAGAAGAAATTTACTGATGAAGTGAACTTTTGTCAAGTTGTAAGGGATATTAGAGTAAGGCATAGCTTACTACTATGTCATCACCTGTCCCACCATTATGGTGTTTACTGCATAACAAAGTATCTCAGGTATAAATAGCCCGATGCTAAAACAATAGAGACAAACATGAGTGGCAGCCCGATTTTAACATACTCTTTGAAACGTAGCGGGTATTCTGTTTTTTGGGTAAAGCCGGCTACAATTATATTTGCTGCAGCACCTATTAATGTGCCGTTTCCTCCGAAACATGCCCCCAATGACAATGCCCACCAAAGCGAATCAACATCACCACCTGCAGCCTCTCCCATATTTTCAATAACTGATATCATGGTAGCCGTGTAAGGAATACTATTGATAAATGTGGTGCAGGCAGCAGACATCCATAAAATAAGTTGCGATGCTTTCACTGCTTCTCCGTCGGTGGCAATAATCATTTGGTCAGCCAAATAAGTAATGACACCTGTCTTTTCCAACCCTCCCACAATCACAAACAAGCCAATAAAAAAGAATAGAGTAGGCCATTCGACTTCCTTAAGTATCTCTTCAGGATCTTCTTTGGTTACCATCATCAGTAGAAAACCACCGCCCAAGGCGACTGTTGCAAGGCTGACATGGTGAATATGATGGGTCATAAAAGCCGCAATTATCAGGGCAAAAACAACCAGGTTCTTTATCAGGAACTTTTTATCCTTAATGGCCCTGGTCTCGTCAAATGCATTGATCTTTTCCGTATCCACATTTACGGCATTCAGCTTCTTATAATAGATCATCTTTAGCAAAGCGAAGGTAACCACTGACACGACCAATACAATGGGTAAATTATTATTGATAAAATCCATAAAATCAAGATGGGTTGCCCCGCCAATCATAATATTGGGCGGATCGCCAATTAAAGTGGCAGCACCTCCTATATTGGAAAAAAGTATCTCTGATATCAGCAGTGGTAAGGGGCTTATTTTGATGGTATCTGCCACTGCAAAAGTCAAGGGAACAATGATCAATACAGTTGTTACATTATCCAGAAATGCTGATAATACAGCTGTTACAATTGATAAAACAACGAGGATTTTCCATGGGTTACCGCCGGTTATTTTGATGCCCTTTATGGCAATGTATTCAAACAAACCCGTTTTTCGCATAATGGCTACTGTAATCATCATGCCGCACAGTAAACCAATGGTATCAAAATCAATATAGTCAACCGCTTCATTCTGACTGATAATATGAAAGGCCACGAATAAAAAGGCGCCCAGCATGGCAGCAATGGCATTGGGTAGCTTTTCGGTGGTAATTAATGTGAAAGTCAGTAAAAAAACACCTGATGCTAAAAGAACGTGAAAAGTATTTATTTGCTCAGCAATGAATAAAAACATATGGTAGGTCTGTTAATGGATATCAAGGGAAAGAGATAAAATTTCTATACGTGTTAATAAGCCGATGAGTGTTTTTCCTTCAACAACAGGCAGTATTGTTCCTTTTTGCCTGTACAGAAGATCTGCTGCATAGGACATGGTATCATCAGGTGAAACAAAAGGATACTCATCATCAATAAAATCAATGATCTTTTGTTCCAGTTTATCCTTCAGGTGAATGGTGATCTGATCCAGGCCTGCCATAAAAGAAGTATCAAGCATGGATTTCATATAAGCAGGTATGGCCTCATTCAATATTTCCTGTTCACTGATGCAGCCTACATATTCTCCCAGCTTATTAACCACCGGCAATGCACTCAGGCGATGCAGCTTCATGGTATTAATAACCCTGCGCAGACTCGAATCCTCATTCACGCAGGTGATATCTCTGTGAATATAATCCCGTATCTTTTTCATCCCATTATCATCTTCAGTCATTGCTTTAACACGTATCAACAAACTCTTTCAATAAAACATTTCTAAAACTCCACTTCTTCAATGTCTATCCTTGATAAGTTGCCTCCTATTTTATCAATATCTCTTATCTCCTTATATATATCTTCAACATCAGTAAGCCCTGCTGCCGATGCATATTGTAACACTTCGCATTCTTGTCTGTCACTGATATACGCATGAATAAAACCAGCCAGGTATGCATCGCCATAGCCCAGCATATTGACAATATTTAAACCACTGGGCCTTAATACATAGGCTCGCTTGTGTGTAACCACCACCACATTTTCAAGACGATGGGTAAAAATGATGTACTCCGTTTTCGGACATTTCTCCAGTATGTCGCGACCGGTGGCGATGAACTGATCAATACCATCGACTTCCTTTCCTAAAACCATATGATTGGAGCGCATATCGGGATTGATCAAAAACGGTTGCGCATCTATTAGTACCGGTAAGTGTTTGGGAGAAGTATGCACGATGACTTTTTTTCCCTGTTCACGTGCCATATCAACCATTTTAATATAAATATCGGGCTGAACACCCAAGGGCAATGAGCCTGCAATAACAATTATATCAACCCGGGACAGCAGGCGCTCATAGTTCTCTAAAAAAAAACTAATATCTTCTTGTGGTATTTCCTGACCAAAATCGTTGACCTCGGTCAGTGTTTCATTCTGTCGGTCTAAAATAGAAATATTGGTACGTGTAGAACCCTGTGTAAAGATAAAGTTGGTGGTGATTCCCTCTTTGCGGATGGCATCGCATAACATATGCCCGGCATGCCCTGCTGCAAATCCGGAAGCAATGACCGCATCACCCATTTTGCTTAGGGTATTGGCAATGTTAACACCCTTACCACCGGCTGACACCATGCTCATCTCCCCTTTTCTCAGGCGGTGTAACTTATGAAGCTCAAAGGCATCAACAATCAGTATTTTATCAATTGCAGGATTTAATGTAACAGTTAGTACCATAGCTCAATCCATTTAGTCCAAATATAAGGGTACGGTCGCTTATCATTATTATCTGAAGTCGATTTTAGCATCGATCCCATCTTAAGAGCAGAACCGTACCATACAAATATTTAAGTTATGAAAATGCTGTGGTTAAATAAAGAAAATAAGCAACTATCAGGCTTGTCGAATTAAGGCGCTATACGATTCGATACCTAAACACCATATCTACTGCCCAACTCCCACCCCAGCAGTTCCTAATAACTTCTTATGGGATAAACATTTCACTTTGTCAATTCAACTCCTTAATAAATAACTTTCAACTCAGCAACCAAGGGACGATGATCAGAAACCACCGGTTCATGTAACAATTGTATGCTTTGGGTTTTGAAGCGAACCTTATCGGTATTGCGATAAATAACATGGTCAATCTCCATGGCTTCCTCACCCTGGTAGCTTAGCTTGTCATCACCTTTATCAACAAATACAAAGCCCTGACTGGCAAAGTATTTCATGGTAGGCGAATCGGGTGTACAATTAAAGTCGCCCGTAACAACAGCGGCCTTGTTCAAGGTGTTAATATATTCCATCAGTTGGCGGGCCTGACTTAAGCGTTTTGCGCTACCCTCCTCTCCTTCTATCCAGTCAAAATGAACGTTGGCAAAAACAATGGTACAGCCCTCGGCCAGTTCTACCTCATGAACAATAGCAATGCGTGGCTCGTGCAGTCCTTGGGGCAAAGACAAAAGTTTACTTGAAACCAACGGTTTAGCCGACAAAGTAGCCATGCCATATCCGCCACCATCGAAAGGCATAAACTTGCCAAAAGTACCTTTCATAGCGGTTTGATCAGCCAAATAAGCCGTTTGATCAATGCCGCCTGAACGCCTGCAAATATTATCAACTTCCTGCAAGCCGGCAAGGTCGGGCGACTGCGCTTTAATTATATCAAGAGAACGCGATACATCCAATTTATTATCCAGGCCTTTGCCATGACGGATATTGTAGGACATGACTTTAAGGTCCATGCTTTGTTGCATCATACAACTGTTCATGATCGCCAGGCATGCGATAATTATAACTGTTAAGATCTTTCTCATGTGTTTGATTTTTCAGTTCGAAGCTAGTTTAATAAAAGCTGCCATTAAAAAACCCGCCAGGTTATTTACAAGGCGGGGATAACTTATTATAAGCAGAGCTTACTCAGCTTTTTTAAATTCTTCGACCCATTTAAGAGCCGCTTCTTTATCTTTTTCCATTACCAGTACATCAGCGCCATCCAGTGTATGGTGTGGTGCCACCATACCTATCAACTGGTTTTTCATACTGGCTTCAATGCCATTATCTTTTAGCACCTGGCAAAGCATCTCTACTTCCATGGGCGTACCATTAAATACAGGAACTAATTTGGTGTTATCGTCTGTCATAGTTTATCATTTTTAAGTTTGTTTTTAAGATAGTAAAAATTATTGAGAAATAAGACATTGGAGTTCCTGTGGATACTGTGTCTGCTAAAGGGAATAGCTTGATCAAATATGCAATTTTTACACTTTACTTAGCTTGTATGGATACAAAAAAGAGGATATCCAAATACAGAACTAAGTTTGAATTAGAACTTACGATCCACTATCAAAACGTGTTTAAATCCCCAATAATTATCGGGTGCTTTACACGAGGCTATGAAATCGTAACTCTTTATCTACTTTAGTTTTATTTTTGGACACCCTCTTATATTAAACAAGTGTCTTCTTAGTTTCCTTTACTTGTCTGAAGTTGCTTAGCCATTGCTGCTCCAATAAGACTTTCCAATGGCGTCCCTCCTTTTTCGTCTCCACTAATAATCATGGTTTCAGGGAATTTGATCTTGGCAATTTCAGCAGCTACTTTTACATCACGATCAAGCTCCATTGCCAGTTTCACCTCAGGCGTAATACCTGCATTAACTTTTTTGGCAATTTCATAAGCTTCCGCATCAGCTGTTACCTTCTTCTTTTGAGCATTTAAGCGCTCCGTCTCTAACGCGATAGCGGCTAACTTTTTATTGGTTTCCTCTTGTTTAAGCTTCGTTTCGATAGCAATAAGCGCTTTAACCTGCTCCTTTTCCTGGTTTACACGCTCTTCTGCCTTATCACGCTCACCTTGTGCTACAATACGTTGCTGCTCAGCCTTGGCTGTCTCGATCATCTGTTGCTCTAACTGACGCTTGGCTGACTCATCACGTTGTGCTTCCAAGCGCTGTTTAAAGGTTGGTTCAAGGTCAATTTTATCAACGATCACCTGAGATACGATAATATTGTTTTCCGACAATTCGTGTGGTATTCGTTTTGGAATACCATTTAATAATATTTTCTCAACTCTGTAGCTGGTCTGTATCTCCTTGATCGTACGTTGGCTCGATGTCATATCGATGGCATCATAGATTGTATCCTTTACCTCCAGTTTGTTAACAGCATAAGTCCCTTCTTTTAGCTGTTCCTCAAAGGTTTGACGAAAAGCCTGTGCCTCACCCGAAATATAGTTCTGAGCTGCGAACATATATCCAGTATTGATCAACTGCTCACGTACAGTAGGAATAATCGTATTATTTACCAGGTTACTCATGGTCCTGTATTTAACTGCCAGTTTAATAAATGACGGACTATCTTCCGGCAATTGAAAACGTAGCGACACATGCCCTTGCGCTGTTACCTGGTCAATAAAACGCACCGGAATAGGGTTCATTACACCTTCCAGCTCATCTAAATCAGATTCGGTTGATTTACTTACTACCTTAACATCAATGTATTTTTGCCACTTGTCTATTTTTGCGAATCCGCGCCATTTAATTCCCTGTTCCATCACGGCACTCATATGCCCTGTTGGTGATACAAGGAGGTAGTTAAATCCGCGATCGGCAAAGAAAAACAAAGAATTTAACAGCATCAGAATTACACCTATTACAAGCATCACATTACCATGTAACGGTTTAATTCCTTTGAGTAGTTGAGGGAGTTTACTTGATTGTTTCTCCAGTTTGGATACTACAATGGCAGCAAGGCCAAGCACTAAAACCAGAAACCCTAAAAATGTTGTCATTTTGTATTTGAATTAAGTTTAAAGAAATTATTCCTTAAACATATTTGATTCATCTTATATTACAAGCAACAATGGCAAACTATTTTACAAAAGGTTGAATAATTTACACTAATGACATTAACTATAGAGTGTTTTAGCAAGGTATTGCTGGAGCATTGAGCACTATGTATAAAAGTTGGATCTCACATCCAAGGGCTCAGATGGGAGACTGGTACTCACTCTGTCAAAACTATCGTAATTGAGCTGTGAAACTTAGCATATTATTGAGATTGGAGCATATAAAACCCAATAGCCAAGTCATTGTAATCTATGAAATGGAAATAAGTTAAGCTAATTCCGTAGTTATAACAGAATCAATTTTAAAGGAATTAATACATTGAATCAGTTGATTATACTGATATCATGAATAATGCTCATCCCATAAAAAAAGCTCCCAATGACTTTTCAAAGGGAGCTTTATCGTTTAACCAAAATTAAACCCTGTTACAGGCGTTTAATTCCTCTAATATCATTTTTTTCTTTCACTTCTACAAGGCTAATGGCATATCCACCGCCGGGAGCACAGTATTGTGACAGCTTCGATTTACTGGTAACAACATACTTTTTAACCTGGTAGGCCTTTGGATTTGTTTCCCAGTGAGCGTCTTTGGCATCGGCATAAATGGTTGCCACATATTTCTTGCCAGGCTCTAAAAAGTCAAACTTAATTTTTGATGTGCGTGCCTGATCATCGTTAGTACGACCAACAAACCAGCTAGAGCTACCTTTTTCCTTACGGGCATAGGTAATATAATCACCCGGCTCGGCTTCCAACACCTTTGTGTCGTCCCAGTCGATAGCCACATCTTTAATAAACTGGAAAGCGTCCATATGTTTGGCATAGGTTTCAGGCAGGTCAGCTGCCATTTGCAAAGGACTGTACATTGTTACATACAAGGCCAACTGACGGGCAATGGTCGTGCGAACTCTTGAACCGTTATTCGGATTGTACTGGCTAACATCAGGCTCAAAAATACCTGGGGTATAATCCATAGGTCCCCCAATTAAACGTGTAAACGGTAAAATAGTCGTATGGTTTACATTATTACCGCCAAAAGCCTCGTATTCGGTACCACGTGCGCTTTCGTTTCCAATAAGGTTTGGGTAGGTACGACACAATCCTGTAGGTCGCACTGCCTCATGCGCATTGACCATTACCTTGTATTCCGCTGCCTTCTCAACAGCATACTGATAGTGGTTAACCATCCACTGACCGTAATGGTACTCACCACGTGGTAATATATCACCAACATATCCACTCTTAACAGAGTTATAGTTGTTATCAGCCATAAACTGATAAGCTTTATCCATATGGCGTGCATAGTTACGAACAGAACCTGATGTTTCATGGTGCATCATAATACGCACACCCTTGCTTTTTGCATAATCGCGAAGCATTTCAACATCGAAATCAGGATATGGTGTTACAAAATCAAATACATAATCTTTTGACTTGCCAAACCAATCTTCCCATCCTTCGTTCCAGCCTTCAACCAATACAGCGTCAAATCCGTGCTCAGCTGCAAAATCAATATAACGTTTGACTTTCTCATTATTGGCCGAATGAGTGCCGTTAGGTACAGTCTTGGAATAGTCTGTTACACCCAGTTTAACACTTGGTAAATCGGTATATGACCATGAGCCTTTTCCTGTTATCATCTCCCACCAAACACCAATGTATTTAACCGGTTCAATCCATGAAACATCTTCATAAGCACATGGCTCATTGAGGTTAAGCGTAATATTTGACATTAGGATATCGGCTGCGTCATTACTCACTATAACAGTACGCCATGGAGATGTACATGGTGCCTGCATATACCCTTTATCGCCACGTGCATCGGGTGTTAAGTGCGACTTGAATACCATGTTCTTATCATCCAGCTCAAGGTGCATGCATGAATACTCATACAAGGCCGCCTCATGAAGGTTAATATATAAACCGTCATCGCTTTTCATCATCAGGGCGGTTTGAACACCAGGCTCAGTAAATGGCGTTTGTGATGCATTACCTGTAACAGCAGTACTCATCAAACCACGTATCTCACTTAGCTTTGATTCGGTATAATCATATTCCTGCGTGTCATAATCGGCTGCAATCCAAAATGCCTTATGGTCACCGGCCATGGCAAACTCAGTGTTTTCTTCCTTTATAACAAAATAGGTCATATTATCCTGCTCAGGAAACTCATAACGAAAACCTAAACCATCATCAAACAAACGAAAACGCAGATTAACCATACGCTTGCTGTCGGTCTGGGTCAATGACACGAATAATTCGTTGTAATGATTGCGAATCTCTTTCCATTCTCCCCAAACAGGTTGCCATGTTTCATCAAAGGAGCTTTGCTCAACAGCAGACACTTCAAATCCACCCATCAGGTCATCAGCATCTTTTAACTCCAGACCTAAACGACTTTCTTTAATCACTTCTTTGCCCATAAAAGACAGCTGGTAGGTAGGCACACCATCCTTAAGCTCAAATTTTAAGCTCAATTGATCATTCGGGGATTTTACTTCATCGGCCCAAAGGCTAATTCCCATTAACAACAAAAGTTGAATTAGTACTAACTTCTTCATACTACATGAATTTTCAAAAACTAGAATTACAGTTTAATATGCGCGCAAGCCATTAATGCACACAGTTCAAACAGTTAATAAAATGCGGTAGAGGTGAATGTCAAAGGTAAAAAGTTTTTATTCGAAATGCATCCAACGCTTATGAAACAACAATGGAATCACTACTAATTTGTCATGCGCAAAATTATTTAAAGAGCTCTTTTTATGCTATTTACACCACACAAAACAACATCCCCTCTTAGGGCCTTCGGAGAGGTAATATTTTAACAATACGTTTAACAAACGTTTGCAGTAAAAAGTGCTTTACATCTTATAAATACCCTTTCATCTTCTTATCGACTGTTTGATTCATTTTTTAAACTTATCAACGCGTCTTTTTCATATCTTTAAGCAAAATCACAATAAATTATGAAATACATATTACTTTTAGCGGTATTGTTGGCCTGCGCAAACAGTTCTGACTCACAAACGGTTAAAGCCATTACACAGCATGGCGAGACAGTTGTATTATATGAAAACGGTACCTGGAAATACGAAAAAGACGTCAACCAATCCAATTCAACACAGATAAATACCACTTCACCTGCAACTGTAACGGTACCAGTTGCGCCAGCTGTTGCCGTGGCTAAAGTAGAGATAGATGCCAGTAAAGATGTTACGGCTGAAAAAATAGAAATATACAATGCAGTCAGCAAAAAGCTATCACACTTTTTTGGTGATGAAAAAGGCAGGGTCAGATGCTCGGCAACTGCAAGCAATAACAAAGGAAAGATCAGCCTTAATTTTGAGTTTATGATGCAAGTGGGTGATGCCAACCGTTACTTTGGATACACGACTAAAGACCGTACCATGACCCTTGAGCTAACCGATGGCTCTAAGATCACAACTACCTTTACTGAAAACTTTGAGGAAAAATTCATTGAAAAATGGAATGTCTCATATTATAAAGCATCTGTTGTTTTAAGCGAGGATGATGTTACCAAACTATTACAAAGCAACACCATGCGCATGACCATTGATTGGAAAAAGCTTGAAGAAGAATACCAGATCGACAAGGTAGACGGTATTAAATCACTGCTTAACGATGTTATTTAAATGGAACACCTTGGCAAAGTTGGTTTAGCATTAGGCGGTGGTGGAGCTAAAGGGTTCGCACATATTGGAGTGCTTAGGGCACTTGAAGAATACCATATACCTGTTCATCAAATTGCAGGCACCAGCATGGGCTCCATCGTAGGAGTCCTTTACGCTGCAGGATACAGATCTGATGAAATACTATCCCTATTACGGGCCGAGAAAGTCTGGAACTGGTTTAAAATTGACATCCTAAAAGGAGGGCTTGTCAATTTAAGCGGTGCTAAAGAAGCGCTTATTAAGCATGTGGGGCATGAAGATTTTCAGCAATTGAAACTGCCTTTCTGCGTAACAGCCAGCAACCTCATCACCGGTAAGGTAAAAGTTATCAATAAGGGAGAGCAACTGTTTGATTGGATAATGGCCAGTTGCAGTGTGCCTGTTGCTTTTACACCTGTGGTTATCCAGGATTATACCTATGTTGATGGCGGTGTATTTATGAATCTGCCAGCCGAACCTTTAATGTTTGAATGTGATACAGTAATTGGCTCAAGTGTAATTGTTGATAAGAAAATTGACTCCATTAAGAATGCCAAGGATGTTGCTGAGCGTGTTTTTAATTTATCGATTATTCAAAATCAGCGAATCAGCAAGTTACATTGCGACTATTATTTCGAGATAAAGAAGCTGAACAATTACTCGATGTGGGACTTCCATAAATTTGAAGACATTGTAAACATTGGTTATAAGGCAGCGAAGAAAAACATAGAACGAGACATATTACCGCAACTGATGATTGATAAGACACAACAATAATCTAAAAATAAACACCATGAATTCACATGAGATTGACTACGAAATTAAAGGGCACGATGTTCAGTTTGTAGAAATTGAGCTGGACCCACATGAAACAGTCATAGCCGAAGCGGGTGCCATGCTTTATATGGAAGAAGGCATTCAGTTTGAGACGAAAATGGGTGATGGTTCCAACCCATCGCAAGGTTTTTTCGGAAAGCTGGCAGCCGGAGCATCTCGCCTGATCACAGGCGAATCGTTATTTATCACTCATTTCACTCAACGTGGATTCGGCAAAAAGCGGGTGGCTTTCTCTGCTCCATACCCGGGCACAATTGTTCCACTTGACCTGAGCCAGCTGGGCAGACGTGTTATTGTTCAGAAAGATGCTTTTTTATGTGCAGCCCTAGGCACTAAGCTATCAATGCATTTTAATAAAAAAATAGGTGCCGGCTTTTTCGGTGGTGAAGGCTTTATTCTTCAAAAACTTGAAGGAGATGGAAAAGCATTTATTCATGCAGGCGGCACACTGGTTGAAAAAGAACTTAATGGTGAAACGTTACGTGTTGACACTGGATGTGTGGTTGGTTTTACCGATGGCATTGACTTTAGCATTGAATCAGCAGGTGGATTAAAATCAATGGTATTTGGCGGCGAAGGTTTATTCCTGGCTACACTTCGTGGCACCGGTAAAGTTTGGTTACAATCAATGCCTATCAATAAACTTATCAGGGCTATTGCTCCTGGCGGAAGAAATGCCGGAAAAGAAAGTAGCGGTGGATTATTGAATGAAATATTTGAATAG
Organism: Carboxylicivirga agarovorans; assembly: GCF_050589845.1. Lineage (NCBI taxonomy): Bacteria > Pseudomonadati > Bacteroidota > Bacteroidia > Marinilabiliales > Marinilabiliaceae > Carboxylicivirga > Carboxylicivirga agarovorans. Next base: position 17,447 of record NZ_JBNGPA010000039.1, read on the forward strand.
CCTGATACGGCTAAAAAAAAGAATGATCGCATCATAGTTGGTGCGATCATTCTTTTTATAGCTAATATGATGTTTTACTCTTCCACTTCTTTGGTCAAATCTTGCTCCTTATCAACGACACTATTTTTCCTTACTTTAGTAATTCAGGTGATACATCTACTTATTGCAGCATAACTTGCAAATAGGGTAATTAAGCACCTTCTTCTTTTATTTTCTGGATTACCAAACCGGCAAGTGTCATTCCAAAAATTCCGGTTATATGAGCCAAACTACCATTTATTGCCGCTTTCAAACTGCACCATTCGTGATTTACCAAATCAGGATCTCCTGGACCATTCTCGGCTTTTGGACACAAACATTTTTCTGTCCCACAAGTAGCGTCAGCTCCGGCATTTTCTAATAATTCATCACTATAAACACATAAAAAATCACGTGACGGCTCACCAACCTTACGAACCATCTTCCTGATCTTACGAGCCAGGGGGCAACCTTTTACTTTCCAGAAAGTATCAACACGCACGCGTGTCGGATCCACCTTTAGTGCAGCTCCCATCGATGAAACAAATAAGGCATCTGTTTCTGTTGCACGTCTGATCAGATGAACTTTACTTCCTAAACTATCAATAGCATCGATGATCACATCGTAACTGTCCAGATCAAAATCGTCAGAGGTTTCCTTACTGTAGATCTTTTGCAAAGCAGTTATTTCAGCACCCGGATTGATCTCAAGTAATCGGTCTTTCAAAGCTTCCGTTTTCACCTGTCCTACCGTTCTTGATGTTGCCATCAACTGACGATTAACGTTTGTTACGCAAACCCGGTCACTATCAACGATGGTTAATTTAGTTATTCCTGTTCTGATTAGGCTTTCGGCACACCAGCTGCCAACACCACCTATTCCAAATAGTATAACTCTTTTTTCGGCCATGGAAGTCATGACCTGCTTCCCCATTAATAGCTCTGAACGATGAAAAATCCCTTTCCCCATTTTGACAAATTTTGCGCAAAAATAGGAAAAAGTCAGTTCCTTCAAAACAGACTGACTGTTAAGAATTGTTTCGTCACGAAGTTCTTAAGTTCACTTATTTACAAATTGATCTCCCTGTCGCGGAAACCCAGGAGGTATAGAATGGCATCCAGTCCAATTGTTGAAATATGGTGTTTGGCCGACTCTTTCACTTTGGGTTTGGCATGAAAAGCAATTCCTAATCCAGCTAACTTAAGCATAGGTAAATCATTTGAACCATCGCCCACTGCAATAACCTGCTCCAAATGGATGTCTTCCTTGAAAGCTAATAATTTCAGTAACTCAGCCTTCTTCTCTCCATTAACAATTTCGCCCTTATGATTGCCTGTTAACTTGCCATTTACTATCTCCAGCTCGTTGGCAAATACATAGTCGATATCGAGTTTGCTTTTCAAATACTGCCCAAAATAGGTAAAGCCACCAGATAGAATGGCAGTTTTATAACCATACTTCTTAAGGGTTTTAAATAAACGTTCTGCTCCTTCAGTAACAGGCAGATTTTCAGCTATTTCTTTCATCACGCTTTCATCCAGGCCTTTGAGTAAGGCAACGCGCTGAATAAAGCTCTCGTTAAAATCAATTTCTCCCCGCATGGCCGCCTCTGTAATTTCCTTGACCTTATCGCCAATACCAGCCTTGATAGCCAGTTCATCAATTACTTCGGTTTGAATCAGTGTTGAATCCATATCGAAACAAACCAAACGACGATTACGACGGAAGATATTATCAGCCTGAAAAGCAATATCAACACCAGCTGTTTTCGAGATATCTATAAACTGCTGTTTCATATCCTCTTCACTCTTAGGTGTTCCCCTAACCGAAAACTCAACCACAGACTTATCATTACCTTCGTGATCATCAAGCAAAACACGCCCACTCAATCGTGAGATATAATCAATATTAAGTCCCTGTCCCGAAATAATTCCCGTCACCTGTGAAAGCTGTTCAGCACTCAACTTTCGTGATAATAGCGTGATTATAAATCGTTCTTTGCCTTGTTGCCCAACCCATTCCTTGTACTTTTCCTCAGTAACAGGTGTAAACTTAAGGTTCAATCCAAGCTCATAGGATTTAAATAAAAGCTCTTTCAAAACAGGGGCCGACTCCGCCGACTCGGGCACTTCAAAAAGTATTCCCAGACCTAAATCTTCATGAATAACAGCCTGACCGATATCCAGAATATTAACACCATAATGTGATAATATTCCTGTTAATACAGCAGTTAAACCAGGTTTGTCTTCTCCTGAGATATTCAATAATATAATTTCCTTGCTCTTATTCATAACGATTAATGTGTAGGTAAATGATAGGCAAAAATAACAATCTAAAAGAAAACAACCCCATTCAACTGTTAATTTCCTAACAAAAGTGCTAAAAACGGTTCACAATTACAATTACGTGCGTCACATTAAGCTGAAGCAGGAGAATATGAAAAAAAAGGCCGTTTCTATCAAACTTGACAAAAACGACCCAAACCGTACTAAATGAAAAAAATCTAATTACTTTCTATCACATGCCCTTTGCCTCTGTATAGTTCCAATTCACCATCGAGCAACACAGCAACAATGGTCATATCTTTATCAAGTACTTTATGAGGCAGATCAACATATGTGATTCCCGGCACTTCACTCCAGTATTGCTTCCCAATTACCTTGTGACTGAGCTTTGTTCCGTTTCCGACCACCCATATACGGTTGATCTTGTTTTTTAAGCCTCTTAATACCAGTGGACCATTGTTTTTACCATCCACCATCAGGTAAAGAATATTTTTATCTTTCGATAAAGCTGTGGCGCCATTGTAATGACCATGTGCAATGGGCTTGTCCATGTCATTCAAAGCAATTTGGTGCTTCGTTTTCCAGGGCTCATTCTCCATCATTGCTGCTAACTCATATTCCTGAAGACTTGTGGCAGGATTTACCAGTTTAATAGAGTGTTTCAGATCAACAGCAATGACAGTCATTGTCTGATCACAGTGCTTAGGTTCAACAGTAACTGAAAGCAGGTTATTGTTATGATCATAGACCAGCTGCTCATTACTTCCTACAACACGTACATTTTCAATTTCTGCATCCAATCCGTTAACCATCAATTGATGGTTTGGTACCCTGTCGAGGTACAGATAAAGTGTTTCTCCATTTTTGGATATGGCACTCGGTCCAGGGTAATATTTATGCTCTATACCCGCATGAGTGCCATAAATGGCTTCACTGTGTTTACTGGTCCAGCGACCAAACTCTTTTAAAATATCAATTTGAGGCTGAGGGATTGTGCCATCTGCTTTTGGTCCGATATCCAATAATAAATTACCGCCCATGCTAATGCAGTCAACAAAAATGCGAATTAGCTGGTAAGGCGTTTTGTAGTTATGGTCATTGTGCTGATAACCCCATGAATCATTCATGGTCATGCACAACTCCCAATATGGATTATTGGGCTTCTTAATTGGCACACCTTGCTCAGGCGTATCATAATCACCATATCCTTGCAAACGACTGTTAAGAATGACATTCTTGTTATAACCCAACATTAAGTCTCTTAATTCCTTTGACTTCCATTCTTCGGCCGAATGCTCCCAGTCGCCGTCAAACCAGTATAGATCGGGATTAAAGCGCTTGGACAACTCATTCATTTGGGTAAAATAGAAATCGGTAAATCGATTCCAGCGCTCTTCATCATTATCGTAACGCACTTCATGACGCAAATGTGCCGGATAATCAGGGTATGACCAGTCGATTAACGAATAATACAACCCGACTTTCAACTTCTCCTTTCTGAGCGCTTTCACAAAAGGAGCTACAATATCCTGCCCGGCCGGCGTATTATTAACGGTATTATAGTGTTCGGTCTTAGAGTCCCAAAGCGCTACTCCATCATGATGTTTCGTTGTCAGAACAGCATACTTTGCACCGCTTTCTTTTATCAGCTTCGCCCATGCTGAAGCATCATAGTTAGCAGCTGTAAAACCATCCAGTTGCTTCATGTAATCATCGTAATTGATGTAGCCATTAAAAAATGACCATGATTCATCAATTCCATTTACTGCGTATATTCCATAGTGAATGAAAATGCCAAGCTTTGCTTCTTTGAACCATTCCATTCGCTTATCTTTCTCTTTCTCTGTTTCAGGCTGCACCGGCTGTGCATTCATTGCAAGTGTTATTCCAACCATCAAGAGTATTAGCAGTTTCCTCATATTTATAAGTTTAGGTATCATTTCTTTGACTTCCATGTTCTTCCCTCGTTATTGATGTGCCAGTAATAATCACTCTTGCTACTGCTTGCAATAGCTTCATATAGTGAAGTGGTAACATTGACCGAAGAAATATATTTACTATCTGATAATCCTACATTTTTGAGCAATGCCATATCATCGGCATACTGTCCGGTTGAATTCTTATAAGCTCTCTGCGCATGATAAAGCCTGTACAATTCCCATTTCACTGACTCATCTTCATTGAACACAAAGGCCTCTTCACCTTGTCCGGCAATCAGATCAGAGAACTGCATAAATCCCCATGTTTCGGGCCTGTGCATATTGATATAGCTTTGCGGTGACCAAACCCAGTTATCTTCAGGGTATGACTTATTGGTTTCAGGATTGATCCGTTTTTGATAACTACCATCCACAACATCCATTTGCCACTGAACCCGACTGAAGTTAATTCGCCATTGATTACCTGCCTCTGCTTTAACTCCGCCTGCATACTCATGCAAAACGTCCAATGGAAATGCCATTTCCACAAACCAACCTTCATCAATATCATCGGGATTATTGATTGTTCCCTTTAAAGCAACCGCAGACTGAAGACCGTTGATGTCCCAGTTATTTATTGCAGGTCCGCCATCACGATATGGTTTCGCAAGTAATAAATCCCAAACAGTATTAAAGGCATTCATTTCAAATTCATAATAGCCATGGGTATCTCCGTCAGGATCAATAAATACTTCAAAGTCATTATCGTAAAAAATAACTGCATCGCGCTCTGTTATGCTTGCCCACAGGTGTGGTTCCTGCAAGTAGGCCCCAATATAAAGGTATTCATCATCCCACAACATTTTGGCCTTTGTCAGATATTGCGGCTTTGGCTTTGCGTCTCCTTCAATATCTGCAAACTCATTTGTCCAGGGAGCATTCTTCCAGGCCTGCTCATCAAGATTGCCATCAATTGTCATTTTCTCTCCCGCCCTATAGCAAACATATTGTTGAGGATTGAAAACAGCCTCTTCCTTTTGAGAATACTCAACCTTACCATTTGCCTGGCAGGCCATCAAAAAGATCATTAGACAAGGGAATAAAAGTTTATTCATAATTTCAATTTGCGATGTTATGTGATACAAAATTACGAATCAGAGAATTGTTATACTTCGTTCTGTTGTTCTTAAAAGGTGAAGAAATGTTCCTGAATCACTACTTATGATTGTGTTTAAAGTCATTATGGAACATTATTACCATCGGGCACGAAGGTCATGGTCAATTTCTCCCATGGAATTACGAATATAAAGTTTAAAAAAAGCACGAGTAAATTTGTCAACTATAGAAAATGTTTTACTTTTGCACCGCTGTTACAAAAAACGGTATCCTGTTAAACGAGCAGGTTTTGCGAAAATAGCTCAGTTGGTAGAGCACGACCTTGCCAAGGTCGGGGTCGCGGGTTCGAGTCCCGTTTTTCGCTCAGGGTTTAATAGTAATTAAAATTGGATTTGTCACTGCGGTCAGTTCAATTTTAGTTTGCCGATGTAGCTCAGGGGTAGAGCGCTTCCTTGGTAAGGAAGAGGTCACGAGTTCAAATCTCGTCATTGGCTCAAAAAAAGAGGGTAATCAATTGATTACCCTCTTTTTTTTATTTCTGAATCTTTGCTACCACTGCTTCATCAATACTATATTTACCCGGTCCTCTGCTAAAAAGAACAAATAACATTACCAGGTAATAGAACGGAATCTCGTATCCATTATTCACCGCATCAAAACCATTTCCTAAATGCACCGTTGTTATGGCAAGTATCATTATCAACATTAGTGGAATGGATATATAACGCGTTAAGAGGCCTAGCATTAGTAAAAAGAACCCTGCAAATTCAAAAGTCCCTGCCAGTAATACGCCTAATTTAGGCAATGGATACCCAAGTGAACCGAGCCACTCGGCCGTACCGCTTATATTGTCGAATTTCTTTACAGCAGGCTCGAAGAAACCAAAAGCTAAGGTTAATCGCATCGCTAACAGCGCCCAGTCACCTGTTCGTTCTGATGCGGTATTAATAAACTTAATAACACTCTTCATTTAATCGGATTTAGTTAATAATTAAAAGTGACAAGTTGGGTTTGGCATATCAATTTGCTGTCTAAGATATAATTATTATTCACGCTTTCACAATTTTTAACATTAAAAAGCTACCTATACTATTGACTTTCTAGAATATTATCTTTAAGAGTAATATCCATTACAATATTAATACAATTCACCACAATCCTTTAAATAACAACATATCAACACATAAGGTTCATAATTTCCTTCACCTTCTTAAGGAATAGAATAGGATGACCAATTGTTATCACAGGTTTTTATAATATTGCAGTGCAAAACAAAAACCACATTAATGAAAGACTTCAAGATCAAAGCACTGATTCCTATTGGTGTTTTTCTCATTGTATACTTTATTCCCGGCTGGATCAGCGGTGATTTTTACAAAATTCCTATCATCATTCCATTTATTGTTGCTGCAGGTGTATCCATTGCCATGGCTCCCGGAAAAAAAATAAGCGACAGAATGAATGTCTTTACAAAAGGGATGGGCCATTCAGGAATTATGATGATGTGCCTTATTTTTATGATGGCTGGAGCATTTGCCGGCGTTGCCAGGGAAATGGGAGCAGTAAATGCAACTGTAAACATTGGACTTCATTACTTACCGGATGAAATTCTTTTAGCCGGATTATTTATCATTGCCTGTTTTATATCCCTGGCTGTTGGTACTTCAGTAGGGACTGTCGTGGCTCTTACACCGGTTGCAATAGGTCTTGCGACAGCTACTGACATTAGCTCCGCTATTTCAGTCGGCGCTACAATTGGTGGTGCAATGTTTGGTGATAACTTATCAATGATATCTGACACAACCATTGCAGCTACACGAACCCAAAACTGCAGGATGAGGGATAAGTTCAAGGCCAATATCCGACTGGTTTTGCCGGCGGCTGTTATTTCAATTATGCTTTATGTATTTATACCAATATCAGGCACAAGCCAGGAAGTAACCGTCTCTTTAATCGACTATATAAAGCTTGCACCCTATATAGTTGTGCTGGTAGCCGCTGCCTTTGGTATGAATGTATTCCTGGTTTTATTTATTGGTATTGTTTTAGCCGGCACTGTCGGTATCATTGCTCACGACTTTACCATCTGGACATTACTGGAATCAATTAGTAAAGGCATGCAAAGTATGGCCGAAATTGTTATGGTTTCATTGCTGGTAGGCGGAATTGTTGAAGTCATTAAATTAAATGGTGGAATTGATTACATCATCAGGCACATCGGTAAGCGAACCCAAAGCACCAAAGGTGCTGAATTCAGCATTGTAGCACTAACAGGAATCGTCAATATTTTCACAGCTAACAACACCATCGCCATCCTGATGTCAGGCCCAATTGTAAAAAACATAGCCAATAAGTTCAACATTACCCCCAAACGCTCTGCCAGTTTAATGGATACGGCATCGTGTTTTATACAAGGATTATTGCCTTATGGTGCGCAGATACTGGCAGCAGTCGGATTGGCAGCAGGCAGCTTATCCCCATTCGATATCATGAGCAACTTATATTATCCATACCTTATGGGATTGACAGTTGTCGTTTCAATAGTATTTACCAGAGGTCGAAATACAATAGCAAAATAAGCATACTAAAAAAGCCTGCTAAATACATGTTTTAGCAGGCTTTTAAATCTTAATTAAGCACTTTTATTTCATCCCTTTCAGGTACTTGTAAAATTCACTGTCAGTAGATAAAATTATATGCGTTTGCTCATCGAATGTTTTTTCGTAGGCTTCCATCGATTTTAAAAAGCTATACAGTTGACGGGCCTGTGGTGTCTTATCATAGGCAGAAGCATAAATAGATGCAGCTTCAGCATCTGCCCTACCCTTGATCTCCTCAGCTGTTTTATAGGCTTCTGAAACAATCGTTTTCAGTTCGCGGTCCTTTTCACCATTTATACGCGAAGCTTCACCCTGCCCTTCTGACTTAAACTTGTCAGCTATCCGGTAACGTTCACTCTTCATACGTTCGTATACCTGGGTACGTACCTCCTCGATGTAATTGATGCGTTTAATTCTGAAATCTAAAATAGCAATACCCAGTTCTTTGGTTCTGGCGTCAGATGCTTTCTGCACCATTTCCTGAATCTTATCACGCCCAACAGTAATCGACACTAAACTATCGCCTACCGTTTCACCAGCCAAACCGGCAGACACAGGCTTCCGATTCGTCGATCGCACCGCCTCTTCGATAAAATGCTTGGCAATATAATTCCTTGTTTCACTATCAATAATATCATCCAAACGCGTATAAGCACTGCGCTCATTCGTTAATCGCTTATAAAACTGCAAAGGATCAACTATCTGCCAACGTGCGTAAGTATCAACAAATACGTATTTCTTTCCCTTTGTAGGTACCTGTTCAGGATCTCCATCCCACTCCAGATAACGCTTATCAAAAAAGTGTGTAGTCTGAATAAAAGGTACTTTAAACTTCATACCAGGCTCTGTTATAGCATCGCCCACAGGCTTACCAAACTGAGTTATAACCACCTGCTCTGTTTCATCCACAATAAAAGTAGCTTGTGAAAAAAGAAATAAAGCAACAGCACCCAGTACAATAAATATGATCGATTTCTTATTGTCCATTTGTAGTTGATTTTTGTTGTGAAAGTTGCATTTGCAATAATGGCAGCACATTATTGCCATTCTGATCGGTAATGATTTTTTGTCCTAAGCGCGGCATTACCTCCTCCATTGTCTCAAGATAAATACGACGACGCGTTACTTCAGGAGCTTTTATATACTCTTTATAAAGAGCATTAAATCGAGCAACATCACCTTTGGCATTATTAACACGCTCAGTAGCATAACCTTCCGCCATTTGTATGGTTTCCTTAGCTTGTCCGGCTGCTTTAGGAATAACTTTATTATACTCAGCCTTCGCCTTGTTTATTAAAGTCTCTTTCTCCTGTTGCGCCTCATTTACCGCATTAAAGGCAGCTTTAACCGGCTCGGGCGGATTAACATCCTGCAATACCACCTGATCAATTTTAACACCAACTGAATATTCGCGGCATACCTGTTGCATCAAATCCTGCAGTTGGGCACTGATCTCGGTACGCCCGATCGTCAATACTTCATTCACTGTACGGTCACCAACGATCTGTCGCATGGCTGACTCTGAAATATCACGCAGCGTCACTTCCGGATTACGTACCTTAAACAAATAATTGTATGGTTTATCAATCCGGTACTGTACCACCCATTCAACATCAGCCAGGTTCAAATCACCGGTCAGCATAAGTGCCTCATCTACTCTTCCACTTCCGCGGGCGTATGATGATCGAACTCCAGCACTGGTTGTACGAAAACCAAATTCCATTTTCTGCTGGCGTTCAACAGCCACTTTATATACCGATTCAACCAATGGTATTTTGTAGTTCAGGCCCGGCTCTACTGTACGAACATACTTACCAAACCTCACTATCACCCCAACCTCTTCAGGATCAATAGTAAAAAAGGCAGTCCAGGCCATTAAGGCCACAAATAACATCAGGCCGACTGATCTGATGTTTTTTAAAAGTTTCTCAAGTACACCTCCTGATGTATTGAGGTTAAATTGATTTGATGTCATATTGTTAGATTAAAATTATTCTGTAGTATCAGACAAACCTTCTCAGTCATCCCTTTCAAATGTAGCATAAAAATGAGGTTTTAACCTGCAATATGCATTAGAAAATCTATTACATATTGAAATTACTTCAAAACAAATCACTTCGTTGTTTCATTTCAACTCGACAGGACGGATTATGGCTCTTATGGATAAAACCTTTTATCTACTACTTCCTCATTATACTTTCAATGTTCATAACGACATTCTAAGTCATGATACTGGTTTAAAAAGCACACACAAAGAAGCCCGACAAGGATGCCGGGCTTATGCATAATTTATATTGGATGAGCTCTGAAATTCAATAGTGAACCCAGGCTTACTTTTTACTTATCGCTATCCACATTTTTCATGGTTAGTGTTAATGGATATTTCTTGCGTAGCTCTTTCTCCTGTTCTTTAGTCATATTGTTGTAATCAATGCCACTAAAGAAAGCCTGCTCCTTGCGCAAATTCCATATGGTTGAATAGATCATATCAAGGGTTTTAATATAGTCGTTGTACGATGTTTGGTCACTGTATTCGTACTTAAGCACATATTTCTTTTTATTAAGCACATGCTGATGGAGCTGACGCTGAAGTTCCTTCAGGCTTGCACTCGAAGAATGATTAATCGTGAACAGGCTAATGCCTTTTTCACTCAAGTCGTCCTCTTCAATCCATTTGGCATCTTTAGGCGGCAAAAGATTAAGAAGGGCTGTTTGACCATCTTTGATTCCAGTTGATTTATCAGCCTTTGCAACGTAGCCAATTTTAAGAAGATCATTAAAGCGCAGAGCCTGCTTTATCTTATCTACTTCTTTCATTGACATGCTCTTATCAATTTCCAGTAAAATTGACTTCTTCTTTGGCATCAGATCCTTCATTTTCTGCTTAAGAGTTGTTTGTAAGTTATCTATATCAGATCTTGTTCCATCAACATATAAACCATCTTTCGAAAGAAGAATTGAGAAATGTATATAATCATAATTGAATGTTTTAACAGACCTTGCTGTTGGCACATTGATTTCTCGTATTTCTCCTTCCATAACAACATATTCTCGACCATCAAATCGCTCAAAGGTCGTTTCTTTCCCATTCTTCATTATCACAAGGTGACCATCTTCCACTTTATAGGCAAGAATGGATTCATCATCCCCTTTCGTCAGATAAATTGTTCCCTGATGCGCATGATATCCATATTCATCAATGACCATAACATTTTCTTCATCAATGGTTACAAACAGTGCCTCTTCATTGTCGAATTTTAAATATTGCTCTGCTCCGGTTATCTTCTCTTGCGCAATCCAAGATCCTTCTATTAGTTTAGAGTAAGGCATTTCCTGATGACCGCGATTATTCCCAGTCATATTGGCAAAAAAGAAAAATGCAAATATTACCATTGGTACAACCAATAAAGCTTTCATTTTTGCGCTGAATCCTGATTTTATTTTATTCATCATGGCTATTCGTTTTTTTATTGACAATAAGTTAAAATTATTGACCAGCTCTACTGAGCGAATGCTGATTAACTGACTCAGTAATAGAGACTGATAATCGAATAACTCATGCCCCTGGTCAATTACTTGCCTGTCGGCAATATACTCATGACATGTTTTAATCGATTTCTGTATGCGCCATGTTAGCGGATTAAACCACTGGAATATCGTTATGATATGGGCCAGCAATAAATCCACTGAATGTTTATGTTGCACATGAACTTTTTCATGTGTAATTACCTGCTCAAATTCTTCGGGTTGCAAAACGTCTTTATTAACGAATATCCAGTTAATGAACGAAAAGGATGGCATGTCGTCATTAATCAATACAATGTTAAATCCTTCATTATGGATTACTTTGTTTTGGCGGACAATTCGATATAGATTATAAATCAGTAGCAACAATCGTGATGTGAAGAAGAGCACACCGCTGATATAGATATAAAATAGTATGCCTGACAATGAAATAGAAGAATAAGCCTGTCGTGATTCGACAGCAACAGACTGCTCCATGACTTTACCAACAGGAACAGGAGCTGGTTCATTCCCGACAATAAAGTCAGGCTCTGTCATTAAGATCAGTTCTTCGTAATAATTACGGAACTCTCCAATAGTAGCTAATGCATTTCCGATTACTTCACCCGAATTTAAAGATATCTGCACGTTTGATAACGGCAAAAGAAGTGAAACAACCATTGATGTCACCAGGTATATCCGGTTAAATGTAAAATATGTCTCCTTGCGGAAGAACAAGATATAACCAATATAAAACAAGGTAAGGCACAAGCCACTTTCAAACAGATATATCAAGAACCTACTCATTTTTCTTCTTTTTAAGTTCTTCAAGCATCTTTATAGCTTCATTAACTTCGTCTATTTTTAGGTTTTTACTTTCAGAAAAAAAGTTAACCACCTGGGAAAATGAATTATTAAAGTAGCCTTTCACCAAACTTCCCATCTGGCTTTTGCGGTATTCATCTTTTGATATAAGCGGATAATATTCATAGGTTCCTCCATATTTGGTAAACCCTACTATCTCCTTTTTAACCAACACACGCACAATTGTCGATACACTGTTGTAAGGCGGTTTAGGTTCAGGCATTCTCTCAATTATATCTTTGATAAATCCTTTTTCCAACTCCCAAAGAAGCTTCATTATCTTCTCTTCTGCTTTTGTTAAAGTTACCATCATTATACTAAGTTAGTTAATCAGCAATTCAAACATACAACTTATTTTTAAGTTTGTCAACTTATTCATACGTTTTGTAATTTATTTATAAGTTACCGAACAATTTCACCCCCTAAACTCTTTAGTATACATAAGGCTTACAGAACATATGACTATTAAAAAATACATCTAAATAAAAAATACTGGTTAAACCCTTTAATAACTTAAACCATGAAAACAAGCATCAAAAACATCTTACACGTATTGAATGTATTTCTACTATCAGGACTTTTAAGTATTGGTTTTATATCCTGTAGTGATTCTGACGACCCTACAGACACCATGGAACAGGGAAGTGATGCGGATGATATGAAAGGAAACAGTGACGATGCAGCGCCTGATTTTTCCCTGACTTCATTAAGCGGAAACACGGTAAGTCTTGCTGATTTTGACGATAAAGTGCTGGTTATGTTTTTTCTAGGAAATTCATGCCCAACATGTAAAGCGGCAGCACCTAAAGTTCAGTCAGATATAGCCGACGAATATGCTTCTGATTCTAATGTAGCAGTAATTGGACTGGACCAGTGGGATGGAACAGAAGCATCTGTTCAGGGATTCAAAAACACTACAGGCGTTTCATTTCCTCTTCTTCTTAACGCCTCTAAAGTTGCTTCTGACTACAAAACCACCTATGATCGATTAATCGTTGTAAACAAAGATGGCAACATTGTATTTAAAGGCACTCAGGGAGCATCGAAAGATATTAAGGCTGCTTTGGCTATAATTAAAGATAATCTATAAGGCATGACAAGAAAACCAGCCCTTATTATTTTTATTCTATGCCTTACAATTAACACCGTTAAAGCGCAAACCATTCCTGATTTCATGCTTGAAAATCTTGATGGAGAATGGGTAAGTTATGATGAATTGAAAGGTGAAGAGGTGACGATCATCGACTTCTGGGCTTCCTGGTGCAAACCATGTATGAAAGCAATGCCCCAAATTGATGAAATTTTTAAGGAATATGGCAGCAAAGGTCTGGCTGTTATAGGGGTCAATACAGATGGACCTCGCAGCATTTCTAAAGTATTGCCTTTGAGTAAAACCCTGAAGATATCCTATCCAATTATTTCTGATATTGATAACGAACTATTGAATGAGTTGAATATTTCAGTGTTACCAACATTATTAATGATCAATAAAGATGGTGATATCATCTACCGGCATGAAGGATGGACAGCAGGAGATGAAAAGAAGCTTGTGCAACAAATCAATTCGATCATTCAATGAGGCAGATTCTTTATTCAGGCATTCTCTTCCTGTTACTTTCAGGCGAGGCCTTTGCTCAGCTATCGGGCACAAGCCTTATGGAATACCAGTATGGTCAGCTGCCCACAGCTAACGAAGAGTCGTTTAATGCACTGTACAACAAAATAAACATCAATTACCGGTATCAAAAGCTTAAAGTTAAAGCCGGGTTTCAGTACTTTGTTTCACCTTATTCTGAGCGCAATTATATCGAACCTGGCTGGCTTGGCTTCAATTACAGAAACAAGGGATGGGAATTTAAAGCCGGTAACTTTAATGAAACGATAGGTCGCGGTATACTATTACGTTCATACGAAATATACGGTGCCGTAATAGAAGACATTAGTTTTAGAAGCAAGCAATATTTTTATCGGGATATCATGGGAGCCTCTGCCGGATACCGACACAAGAAATTTGCCATAAAGGCTACATACGGTTTTGTCTTAAATAATTTAGTTCCTCCAACCGACAAGTGGCAAAACAGGCGTGACGATGAAATTGCTGCATTAAGCGGAGAGTATAAATTATTTAAACAGACCATTGCCGGAACATTTATGCGCTTATCAAACAGTGCTGCAACAACCGATTATGCACTCGGTTCTTTGAATGGACGTATTTTCCCATTCCTTAATTATTATACGGCATATGCATCAACGGTCAATGCCGATTCAGAAGGTCATGCTATCTATGCATCGCTTAACTTTAGCCTTGGAAAATTTGGATTGAGTGCAGAATGGAAAGACTATGACAATTTCGTAATCGGCTCAGGCATTAATGAACCGCCCGCCTTGGTAAAGGAGCATTCCTATAGGGTTTTAAACAGGAGCACACACGTACTGCAACCCGACAATGAAAACGGTATTCAGCTTGAAGCATTTTACCAGGCCAGTGATAAAACCTTAATAACAATAAACCATACCATCGCCAACAATGACTTTGGAAGCACCCTGAAATACCGTGAGTGGTTTGGCGAATTATCAACATCAATAAAATCAAGCGATTTAAAGCTGTTTTTTGACTATGCCAATGATCCCTTAAAAGGTGAAGAAGATCGTATCTCTGCAGGTAGTAATATCGACATCCCGTTCAAGACCAAACAAGGTTTTTTAATAGAACTGGAATATCAAACATTTGACAGAACAGATAAATCCAATCAAAATTATGTGGGTGCTCTCACCTATCGTTATGATTCACGTATTTTTATCGGAGCCTTGTCTGAATGGAGTAACGATAACTTTATAAGTAATGATGATAAACTATGGATGAGCGGAACAGTGCGTTATAAACTAAACGATAAACACACCGTGCAGTTATTCGCTGGAGAAAGACGTGGCGGTCCGGCATGCAGCGCCGGCGTTTGCTATGAAGTGCTCGACTTCAAAGGCCTTGAATTAAGATGGAATGCGCGATTTTAAAATAAAAGAGGGTGTCCAAAACGAAAAAGGTCCTTGCAAAGAACGCAAAGTTCGCAAAGAATTAAATGGAAAAGCATTATACTTT
Organism: Carboxylicivirga agarovorans; assembly: GCF_050589845.1. Lineage (NCBI taxonomy): Bacteria > Pseudomonadati > Bacteroidota > Bacteroidia > Marinilabiliales > Marinilabiliaceae > Carboxylicivirga > Carboxylicivirga agarovorans. Next base: position 32,851 of record NZ_JBNGPA010000039.1, read on the forward strand.
GCGGTCTTTGCGCACTTTCTCTGCGACTTTTGAGTGAAGCTTAAATTTCCATCAGCCTCTTCATTATTCTATATAATAACATCTTACTTTTTAGGATATTTCCTCATTATTGATCTTACCACATAAGGAATACTCTTTCGGCGCAGTTCAGGATTTTCATCAATTGTTTTGCTGGCAGCACTTTCCCATATCAATTGCTTTTTACCTGCATCAAATACCGAACAAACCAATGTACCTACATTTATATCAACATCTTCAATATATGTTGTACTGTAGCCACCCCAACCAGGACCATATCCCCAGCCGGGACCATAACCGTAATATCCGCCAAAGCCAACGTATACATGTACATTAGGACTATGAGTAGTTGTTGCCCTTGTCTGCGTTCTTTCTTCATTGATAAGATACAGGCTGACAATCAGGTCACCTCCACTACCCTTTTCAACTATTTCAATGTTTCTTTTCTTAAACTCCTCAGTAAAGGCCTGTTCAATACGCTTACGATCAAAAGAATTCAGGTCTTCTGTTGTATTCTTATCCCAACCATAGAATTCGGCCGTTTTAAATTGAGTGAAATCCACTGTCGGATCATGATCTGAAGTCGTTTTAACGCCTGCACAGGCACCAAGAAGAATCGCTACAATAGTTAAGGTTAATACATTTTTCATTACTAATAATTTGGTTAATTATTTACACAGGTAAAAGTATAGTTTATATCACAAAACCACTAAAGTCTGTAAAAGTTTTATAGCACAGACTTTGGGTTAAAGTTCACATACCCTTCAATTGTTTGTTTAAGTAATGTTTGGGCATCTGACAATACCAATGTTCGCCATACGGAAGAACTGGGATAGTACATTTCACGAAATTGCTTTTTAACTGTGCTCTCAGTATGCTCATCAACAAAACCATAATGCGCTCCCTGATTCTCCAGTATCATTATTTGCAATGACTTGATGGACCCAAAGGTTGTTTGACTATTCATTGTTCCGCATTCAAACAGCATTGGAATAGAAAATGTTTCAGGTACCAGGCTGTTAACCCATGACACATAATCTCCTTTAATCTCATAGAATCCTTTCGAATCTCCCCAGTCAACTTTTCTATCCTTAAAGATCTCACCAATGACCTCAGTGACCTTATCATTGGATGGCCGGTTTACAAACAGATGAATTTTGCCTCGTTCTCCGTATGCGGTATGAATATCTATGTTCAGCATGCTTGGATATTGACGTATCTTATCGATCAATAAGATTTTCAGTTCCTTCAGATGCGGTTCATGCCCGGCTCCTCCGTAACAAAAGCCTTTTTCATATTCATATTGTCCCTGAAGTATTGCCTGCCTCATAACCGACTTTGATTCTTTAATGATCTTAAGCATTGACCTGAATAGAAAAAAACGATTGCTATCCGATTTCAGATTAACTCTTTCATCGGGCATTAACATACTGACCAACTCTGCATAACCTGCATTTTTATAGGTAAAGTCACTTTGTGTCAGAAGGCAGTTCCTGTTCAGATCAACGTTATTACCGGTTGTTTTTCGTCCATTTTGAAAGCCATAAGGATTAATACCATGAATTATCAGTACCCCGACATGGTTTAAAACATCACTGTTAAGTACTTCATCCATAAACAAGCATTGAAAGGCATTGCCAACATAACCTTCAATTCCATGTAATCCTGAATTAAGGATCAATAGCCTTTCTTTTGTTCCACGTTGCGGAATATAGCACCAGTCAATCACTTGTCTTTGCTCATTATCAATATAAAGCTTTCCTGCCTGCGTATCTGTATATTTACTGACAAGTCGATCAACACCTCTGAGAAACGCCAGACGGCAATCGCCATATGTCTCGTGAAAATAATTATTTACAAAGGCCTTAGGCGTGACACCATCCGGATCTTTCGCCCAATAAGTATTATAACTGAAATTTGTTAAAAACATGCCATTCGAACTATCAGGTAAAACACATGAATTGTAAGAGACACTTTATGACGTATCTGGTTTTTATCTGATATTAAGACACATTAACCTAACAGTAAGTTCATAATTTTATATTAAGAAAAGAATAAATCATAAAATGTGTGTTTTGATTTACCTATTTTAGGAGCAAAATAATTAGCAATGATTAAAACATACTTCTTTCTGCTTCCCCTGTTATTCATGGTTGGATGCTCAACATTTGAGAAGCCTGCTCCTGACAATGGAGTCAGTCAACAACTGGCCAAACAACGTGCCGGTCAAATAGATAAGCTCAATTATCATTTATCAATTGTTGTTCCTGACGATAAGGATGAGCCAATAGACGGGATGTCAAAAATACAGTTTGAACTTTCTAAAGCAGAAAACGTATTCCTCGATTTCAAAGCCAGCAATGAACAACTGCAACAACTGATCATCAACAAGGATACTGTTGACTCACCATCTATTATCAATGAGCACATTAAGCTATCAAAAAAACACCTTGTCGAAGGAGTAAATACAATAAAAATAAAGTTTATACTGGGCGATGGCGCATTAAACCGAAACGATGATTATTTCTATGCGCTTTTTGTTCCCGATCGTGCGAGAACCGCTATCCCGTGTTTTGATCAACCAGATATCAAAGGTCGCTTTGCTGTAAAAATGGAGTTACCTGAAAGCTGGACAGGCATCGCTAATGGTGAGCCAACGGTGACTCAGAAGCTTAATAACAGAATCATACTGGAGTTTGCACCATCTCAGCCTATCAGCACTTATTTATGGGCCTTTACTGCCGGAACCTATCAATTTGACTCGGTAAACTGGAAAGGTAAAAAGATCGGTATGTTCCATATGGTTGATGATACCATTAAATACCAGCGTAATATTGATGAAGTATTCAGGCAAACACTAGCGTCACTGGATTGGTTGGAAGATTTCACTGCTTATGATTACCCTTTTGAAACCTATAACCTGGTAGCGATTCCATCTTTTCAGTTTGGCGGCATGGAGCATCCTGGTGCTACCTATTATCGTGCCGAGAAAATATTTTTGGATGAAAACCCTACACGTAATGAGGAATTGGGTCGTGCTAATTTGATTGCACACGAAACGGCACATATGTGGTTTGGCGACCTGGTAACCATGCCCTGGTTTGATGAAGTATGGCTGAAAGAGGTCTTCGCCAATTTCATGGCTGACAAGATAACAGAGCCCTGGTTTCAGGATATGAACCATCAATTGCGCTTTTTAATGGCCCACTTCCCTCCTGCCTATGCTGTTGACAGAACAGCCGGTGCCAATCCCATTGGTCAAAAGCTGAAAAACCTGAAAAATGCAGGTACTTTATACGGTGGTATTATTTATCACAAATCACCCATTGTAATGAAGCAGCTGGAAAACATTGCTGGTACAGAAAATCTGCAAAAGGGTATCAGGGAGTATGTAGCGAAAAACGCCTACGGTAATGCCTCATGGAATGATTTAATTGCCTGTATTGATAAATACACCGAAACAGACCTGAAAGTCTGGAGCAATGCATGGGTCTTCGAACCCGGTCGCCCTGTATTATATTTTGAACCTTCGGAACATGATATGCAAGCCTGGAAACTTAAACAAATACCGGAGCATGCCAACCTGGCATCTACAAATACCTACTGGCCCCAGGAGGTGAATATCTTACAAGATGCCACTCATCTTCAGTATCAAATGTATGATGCCCAAATAGATATTCCTGATAACCCTGAAAAGCCTAACTCCCTCTTTTTTGCCGATGATGCAGGCTATGGCCTCGCCCGTATAACCCAATTGCAGCAAAACTACTGGTTAAAGGAAATGGCAGCAACAGAAGATGACTTGTTGCGCGGCAGATTAGCCATTAATTTATACGAGAATTTTCTTGATGGCAGCATTTCGCCCGATGCTTTTATAAACTATTTAAAGCATGCCATTCTATCTGAATCCAATCCAATTATATTAAATCAGTTAAGTAATCAGCTTCAAAGCACCTACTGGAAATTCATTCCTGATGATATCCGGAAAACGCAAGCTCCTTTATTAGAAGAAGAGATCTACAGGCGTATTCTGGAGGAGGATCAAATAGCGAACAAAAAGACTCTTTTCCGATTATGGAGTAGTATTTGCGTTAGCAGGGAAGCCAATGATAAGATCAAAGATTTATTACAGGGAAATCAATCTATTACAGGCTTAACATTCAGCGATAATGATCTGATTCGCATAGTAACGCAGTTAAGCATTAAGGGTCATCCCGAAGCAAAAGAACTACAAACTCTTGTATTACAAAACCTAAAAAGTAAACACAACAAAGAAAAACTAGAATTTCTTCTACCCTCTTTATCGAATAATCAGGCCGAAAGGGATGAATTCTTTTTATCCTTATCACAGGTTGAGAATCGCAGCAAAGAAGGCTGGGTGCAAAATGCTTTGGCTAACCTGCATCATCCGCTAAGAACTGAACATTCGATCCATTATCTGCACACCACTCTTGAGCTGTTGGAAGAAATTCAGCTGACTGGTGATATCTTCTTCCCTATAGGCTGGCTTGGAAACAGCTTCAGTGGTCATTCGTCAGAAAACGCCTATAATGTTGCGAATCAATTTCTGATCAATAATCCCAATTATCCGGAGCACCTTAAATTGAAGATTCTTCAGAATATTGATATGACATACAGGGCTTATACGATCAAAGACAGGTATTATTAAAGAATTTGATTTTAGACAGGCATTGATTAGTCGGATTGATTAAGTGTCGAACTATTGATCACCAGGTCTTTTGACAGTTCGACATCTAGTCAGTTCAACAGTTCGACGATTCGACAGTTCGACAATCATAAAAAAAAGGGAATCCATTATTGGACTCCCTTTTCTTATCTGTAAATCTATGTTTTTATCTTGAGTAGTTAGGCGCCTCACGTGTAATTGTAACATCGTGCGGGTGACTTTCACTCATACCAGCATTGGAGATCTTGGTAAACTGAGCCTTGTGCAACTCCTCGATGTTAGCAGCACCACAATAACCCATACCTGCACGTAATCCACCAATCAACTGATAAATAACTTCGTATAAGGTTCCTTTATATGGTACACGTGCCGAAATTCCTTCTGGTACTAACTTCTTAATATCGTCTTCAACATCCTGGAAGTAACGATCTTTAGAACCCTGCTGCATTGCTTCAACAGAACCCATACCACGATAAGACTTAAATTTACGTCCGTTGTAAATGATAGTATCACCTGGTGACTCATCAACACCTGCGAACAATCCACCTAACATTACAGCATCACCACCGGCAGCTAAAGCCTTAACAATATCACCGGAATAACGAATACCACCATCTGCAATTACAGGAACACCTGTTCCTTCCAATGCTTTTGACACATCATAAATGGCCGATAACTGTGGTACACCAACACCCGCAATAACACGTGTTGTACAAATAGAACCAGGACCAATACCAACTTTAACACCGTCGGCACCAGCTTTAACCAAATCAAGAGCAGCTTTAGCTGTAGCAATGTTACCTACCACAACTTCCAACTGCGGATATTTCTCTTTGGCCTTTTTCAATGTTTCCAATACACCAACACTATGTCCGTGAGCCGTATCAATAACAATAGCATCAACATTGGCTTCTACCAAAGCGTCAATACGATCAAATGTATCGGCTGTAACACCTACACCTGCAGCTACACGTAAACGACCTTTCTCATCTTTACATGCATAAGGCTTATCTTTTGCTTTAGTGATATCTTTATACGTTACCAAACCAACTAATTTGTTGTTAGCGTCAACAACCGGTAACTTTTCAATTTTATATTGCTGAAGAATGGCAGCTGCCTTTTCAAGGTCAGTTGTCTGGTTGGTTGTAACCAGGTTTTCAGTTGTCATCACCTCATCGATCGAACGAGCCATGTTTGGTTCAAAACGCAGGTCACGGTTAGTAACAATTCCAACCAGGTAACCATACTGATCAACAACCGGGATACCACCAATCTTATATTCTTTCATCAAGTCAAGTGCCTGACCTACTGTACTACCCTGTATAATTGTTACCGGATCGTAAATCATACCATTTTCGGCACGTTTCACTGTCTCAACCTGCTTAGCCTGATCTTTAATTGGCATGTTTTTGTGAATCACACCAATACCCCCTTCGCGCGCAATGGCAATTGCTAAACGAGCCTCGGTTACTGTATCCATTGCTGCTGATACGATAGGCGTATTCAATACAATGTTTTTAGAAAAGCGACCGTTTAATTTCACATCACGTGGTAACACCTGCGAATAGGCAGGAATCAATAAAACATCGTCAAATGTTAAACCTTCTGATACGATTTTATCCTCAAGAAATGACATGGAACCTTTATTTATGGATTAAAAAATTTTGGCAAAAGTAGTAAAAAAATATTCACAGCAACTTTAATTATCGAATATTACTAAGTTATTTTTTTATAATCAATACATGCAGGCTAATTATCAGGCAGATAGTTGAGGAGTTGAGGAGTTGAAGAGTTTAAAAAGTTTAAGAGTTGAAGAGTTGAGGTGTTGAGGAGTTGAAGAGTTTAGTAGTTGAAGTGATAAACTGATAAACTGATAAACTGATAAACTGATAAACTGATAAACTGATAAACTGATAAACTGATAAACTGATAAACTAATAAACAATCTAATAACCTAATAATCTATCAACCTTGTTGCCCAGTCCCTCGCTGGCGCGAATTTGTAATTCGCGCCTTTGAAGGATGCAAACTAATTGTTTCATATGTTGATTTACAAACGTCGCTTGAGACACGAGACTTATTCCTGAAACAAGAAAGTATACAAAGAAAATAAAGGCCTTTCACACCAATCCGGCACTTATTTCATTTGTAAGCTCAGCTCTACCCGCCTAAATCGAAACAGGGTTTCGAACGATTGAAAGCCAGTGATAAGAGTGGATATTGCGTAATGGCGGCTTTGACGAAGGAAAAGGGAAGCCTGAAGCAATAAATCCATCTCTGGTGCGCAGCAATCACCTCTTTCAATCAAGTTTTGCATCCTTTTTAAAAAGGATGTGCCTGCCCGGCACCGAGGGCTAAAGATAACTATGTTGATATTGTAATACGTACCAATAAAGCTTATAGAGGAGAGCTACCCTCTTTACTACCAGGCAAGTGCGGTAGCAGTGCGCTTAAAACACTGATGGTGGTTTAAAAAGTTGAGGAGTTGAGGAGTTGAAGTGATAAACTCATAAACTTATAAACTAATTAACTGATAAACTGATAAACTCATAAACTTATAAACTCATAAACTAATAAACTAATAAACTAATAAACAAATAAACTAAATCACCGTTCCTCATCAATACCATCTCACTTTTCTTAAATAAAGCTACCTTTGATGCCACATGGATATTTTTCATCATATATTAAAGCAATACTGGGGATACGAGGTCTTTCGTCCTTTGCAGGAAGATATTGTTCGCTCGGTGGCTGATGACAACGACACCCTGGGATTAATGCCAACGGGTGGCGGTAAATCACTGACTTTCCAGGTGCCGGCATTGGCTAAAGAAGGCATATGCATTGTAATAACGCCCCTTATTGCCTTGATGAAAGACCAGGTGGCTAACCTCAGGCAACGCAATGTAAAAGCAGCTGCCATTTATTCCGGCCTGACACGGGAAGAGATCAATATCACACTTGATAATTGCATATTTGGCGGTACTAAGTTTTTATACATCTCACCAGAACGCCTGGGCACCGATCTGTTCAAGGAGAAAGTAAAGCAAATGAATGTCAACCTTCTGGCTGTTGATGAAGCACATTGCATTTCACAATGGGGGTATGATTTCAGGCCTTCATACCTAAAAATTGCCGGTATACGTGAATTATTACCTGATGTACCGGTGTTAGCATTGACGGCAACGGCCACTCCTGAAGTTGCTGAGGACATACAGGATCGATTGCTCTTTACTAAAAAAAATCTCTTTCAGAAGAGCTTTAGTCGCGACAACCTTGTTTATGTAGTGCGACAAGCTGAAGATAAAGAGCAGCAACTGCTCAATATTATTAGCAAAGTACCAGGTAGCGCTGTTGTATATGTTCGAAACCGAAAAAAGACGAAAGAATACAGTGATCTATTGGTTCAAAATGGCATTTCAGCCAGTTCTTTTCATGCAGGCATGCCCCTTGATGTGAAAGATAAACGCCAGAAATTATGGACCGATGGTGACATTCGGGTTATTGTATCGACCAATGCCTTTGGTATGGGTATCGATAAGCCTGATGTAAGGTTAGTCGTGCATATGGATGCTCCCGATTCTCTGGAGGCCTATTTTCAGGAAGCTGGGCGCGCCGGCCGTGATGGCAAAAAAGCATTTGCCGTCCTTCTTTGGTCCAACAATGATAAAGTACGTCTTAAAAGAAGTATTGCTGTAACATTTCCACCTAAGGAAAAAATACTGGCCGTTTACGAGGCCCTGGGCAACTTCTTTCAATTGGCTGTTGGCAGTGGGTTTAACAGGGTTTACGACTTTAACCTCGCCCTGTTTTGTAAAAACTACCGCATGAGTCTGATGACGGTGTATAACAGTCTTAAAATTTTGCAACGGGCAGGTTATATAGAGTTTACCGAAGAGCTGCAACTATCAGCCAAGGTCCATTTTATTATGCGGCGTGATGACCTATACAAATTCCAGGTTGCCAATGAAGAGTTCGACCGTTTTACCAAGTTGCTGCTGCGCTCCTACACAGGCTTATTTACCGAATATGTACCCATTAATGAAGAGCTGCTGGCAAAACGTATGAACGTAAGTCGCGATACTGTTTATAACCTTTTGGTACAACTCAACCGACTGGGTGTTATAAAATATATTCCATCTAAGAAAACACCACTGATAACCTACACGACCTCACGCGAAGACAGCAAGTATATTGAGTTACGCAAAGAGGTATATAAAGACCGAAAAGATAAATATGAAAATCGTATCCATAGTGTTATCAGTTATGGAACAACCAATCATATCTGCAGAAGTAAACAGCTCTTGCTCTATTTTGGCCAAACAGGAGGTGAAGACTGCGGTATGTGCGACATTTGTCAAAACATAAAAAAAGCAGAACTACCTGTTGATGATTTTAGCACCATCAGGGATCTGATTTACGAGCAACTCAACAACAAGGCTTTGAGTTATGATGAGCTGATCATTAAAATAAACAAGCCGCAGGCAGATGTGTCAAAAGTACTGCGCTGGCTCGAAGAATATGAAGTCATTAACGAATCCGACAATGGTCTGCTTGTTTTAAGAAGTGAGTCCGTGTAAAAGAAACAATAACTTTTAGCTTAAAATCTACCAAACTATTTCATAGCTTTGAAGCAAAATTACATCATGCAATATCAAGATTCTCCATACAACTTAATTGTCATTCTAGGACCAACAGCTTCAGGTAAAACAACATTTGCAGCCCATCTGGCAAAAAAAATTGATGGAGAGATCATTAGTGCCGACTCACGACAGATATACCGTGGAATGGACCTGGGAACAGGCAAAGACATTGAAGATTATACCATTGATGGTTATACCATCCCTCATCACCTGCTTGATATTGTTGATGCCGGTTACAAATACAATGTCTTCGAATACCAGGCCGATTTCTTCAAAGCATTTGAACAGGTTAAGGCCAATGAACGCTGGCCGGTAATGTGTGGCGGCACAGGCATGTATATTGAATCGGTTTTGAAAAAGTACAAATTGATCAATGTTCCTGTTAACCAGGAGTTGCGAGATAGCTTACAGGGTAAAAACCGCGATGAGCTATCGGAAATTCTGGCATCATACAAAACCTTGCATAACAATACAGATACCGATACAGTAAAGCGAGCGATCAGGGCCATTGAAATAGAAGAGTATTACAAACTGAATCCTGAAATTGAAGTTAAACTACCTGATGTTAATCCGCTGATAATTGGTGTTAACATAGATCGGGAAGCACGCCGCAGAAAAATAACATCGCGCCTTAAAAAACGCCTTGATGAAGGCATGATCGATGAAGTGAAGCAATTACTGGACAGCGGTGTAGCACCTGATGACCTTATTTATTATGGCCTGGAATATAAGTTCCTGACAATGCATGTAACCGGAGAATTGACCTACAGGCAAATGTTTGAGAAACTTAATGTGGCCATTCACCAGTTTGCAAAACGACAAATGACCTGGTTCAGAGGAATGGAGCGTAAAGGCGCCAAAATTCACTGGGTCGACGCCTTTGAACCTGTTGAAGACCGCATTGAACGGGTCATACATCTTATGAAAGCTTAATCCATGGTATAAGCAACTACCTGGTTGGAGAAAAAGGTTGGAACCAATATCTCCTTGGTATCCGGGTTGTATCCAATATCAGCACTTTGCACATTGTCTTCCGCTGAATTCAACAATTGCTTTGGCTGCTCACCCGGAATAAAATGAAACAGTTCACCCCGCCAGAATGAATAGTAATAACCGCCATTGCCATCGGCTTCTATTCCGTCGGGTTGTCCCCCTGTTTCGACAAAAACACTATGCTTTTTCGACGCCACATCAATCTTTACAATACTTGACGCCGTACCAAGCAGCACATAATCATCCTCGGCGAAAAGACCATTAATACGCCCAAACGATTCATTTTTCAACCATACATCAAGTTTATCATCGTTAAGTACAAAAATGGTTGACGTGCCAGAATCAGACACCAGTACATCGCCCAAATGAGTTATGCTTACATCATTTAAAAAGTCGGCATCAGCTCGCTCAATGCGCTTAAGGATTTTAGCTGCAGCAATATCGATCAATACCAATTCATCAATATTTGACACATATAATATCCCTTCTTTAATGGCCATTCCTTTGGGTGCATCAAGACCTTCAACCCACTTCAGATCGATCACATCTCCCTTCAGCGACAATTTGGAAATATAGCCTACCCCATCCTTATCGGATGGCTTACCTGCAATATTGGATACAAAGAGGCAGTTACCGTCGGCATACACTTTGACTGACTCAGGCACTTCCAGGACGGTTTCAGATTCCCATGCTTTACTGATCTGAGCAAAAACGCCATGGCTGAGCATGGTAAGTAAGAATAGAATTAGGTGTTTCGTTGTCATTTTCTTATTGTTTATCTATGATTTTAGAACAATTATAAATAAAAATAACATTTTTCGTCTTAGCAACGTAGTGTTAAGAGATGAATTACGCAAACGTAGTCGATAAACGTAAGCGTCAATAGTTTTAAAAATACCTGTAATGCATTATTTTTAATGCGCAATCTAAATACCCAAACAATGGAAAGCATTGAAGACTATATTTTGAGAATTACGAAACTGGCGAATCGCAATAAGGAGCTGAACGACCAATTACAGGGCCTTGTTGGACGTTATGAAATAATTCAGAAACAAAACGAAAAGTACCTCAATCTTCTATCTGAATATTCATACGAAGAAATTGAAGAACGGCTGAAAATGCCATCTAAAAAACGTGTCAAGCGTTTTAAAATGGTATCCGTTCTCTATGCAACCGTCAAAGGATTTGACAGGATCAACGGTCATGCCCATTCGCAGGAGTTAATTGATGCATTGGATGAGCTCTACCTCACTTTTGATGATATAGCCAAAAAATATGGTGTCCTGAAAGTAAAAACAATTGGTGATACATTTTTATTTGCCGGCGGTATATTGGAAGAAAATCGCACGAACCCGATTGACGTTGTAAATGCAGCCATGGAAATGCAGATGGCAGCTAAAAAATGCATTATCAACGGGGATAAGGAACCATTTTGGAAAATCAGTATCGGCATACATACAGGTCCGGTCCTGGGTGAACTAACAGGTAAAAAAAGCTCACCCTATACACTGACAGGTGAAAGCGTTAACATAGCATCGCGCATGGGAATGGCCTGTAAAGAGGGAGACATCAATATTTCGGTGATGACCTATGAATTGATCAAAGAATTTTTCGAAGTGCAGGAAAATGGTAAAATGCCTGCCAAGTACAAGGGCTTCCTTGACATGTTCAAAGTCAATGGAATACTGCCTAAGCTTTCTGAAGACAAAGGGCAAATTATTCCGAATCGTAATTTTAAAACCAAGTACAGCCTTATTCAATTCATGGACATTCAGGAAGATCTACTTGATATCCTTGAACATAAATTACCTGAAAACCTCTACTATCACAACATTAAACATACCATTGATGTGGTAACAGAGGTGGAGTTAATCGGCTGGGCCGAAGGACTGGAAGAAGAGGAAATACTGCTGTTAAAGCTGGCAGGTTTATTCCACGATAGCGGACATACGATCGATTACCATGAACACGAGATGCATGGTGCCAGGATAGCACGTGACATATTAACCAACTACAACTACCCTAAAGATCAGATCGATACGGTTTGCCGCCTGATAATGTCAACCAAGTTCCCTCCTCAGCCAAAGGATATACTGGAGCAGGTTATTTGCGACTCTGACCTTGACTACCTGGGCAGAAGTGACTTTATCCCTGTATCAAATACACTATATCAGGAATTGAAAGAACGAAACAGTATTGGCACCATTGACGAATGGAATCAGATGCAACTGGATTTTATACGTAAACACCAATATTACACAGAAACAGCCAGGAATTTGCGTGAAGTAAACAAACAGAGCCAGATCGAACGTTTAGAAGGGCTATTACAACCCTCTGAAAAAACCTGATTTTTTTATAATGAAGATATTACAAAACAAGAGCGGAGCCTGCACAGACTCCGCTCTTGTTTTTATTGATATGTTCATTCATACCAGGGTATGCAGACGGGTATGAAATTGCTATATAAATGGACTTGACAAAACTTATCAACTATTTCTTCAGTCCGCTTCGTACTAACAATGGCTCAATTGACGGTTCATGCCCCCTGAAGTTCTTATACAAAGTCATGGGGTGAGCAGTACCACCTTTTTCCAATATCTCAGTGCGGAACTTATGTGCTGTTGCCCTATCAAAAATACCGTTCTCCTTAAATGCCTCAAAAGCGTCGGCATCCAGTACCTCAGCCCATTTATAACCGTAATAACCGGCAGCGTATCCACCATCAAAAATGTGGGCGAAACCAGTTGAGAAAGCTGTCCCTTCCACCAAAGGAAATAATTCAGTTGCTGCCATCGATTGCTTTTCAAACTCAAGCACATCGCCGCCAAATGCATCAGTTAATGAATGCCAGGCCATATCGTTCATGCCAAAGCTTAACTGACGAACAGTTGCATAGCCACTCTGGTAGTTTTCACTGTCTATAATTTTCTGGATCAAGGCATCCGGAATTACTTCTCCCGTTTGGTAATGTACACCTACATCTTTTAACCATTCTTTCTGCGTCGCCCAGTTTTCCATGATCTGCGACGGCAACTCCACAAAATCGCGATAAACATTGGTACCTGCCAGGCTTTCATAATTCACTTTACTCAACATGCCGTGTAGTGCATGCCCGAATTCATGCAGGAAAGTCTGTACTTCATTAAATGTAAGCAGTGAGGGTTTAGATTCAGTCGGCCGGGTAAAGTTACACACGATTGAAATGTGCGGACGTATATCTTCTTCACCATGGCGATGCTGATCACGGAAACTTGTCATCCATGCCCCTCCCTGCTTGCTTGTGCGCGGGTGATAATCAACATAGAAAACACTTAGAAAAGTACCGTCTTCATCGTATACCTCATAGGTTTTAACCTCATCATGATAGACTGATATAGACGTATTTTCCTTAAATGACAAACCATATAATTTACCAGCCAGGCCTAAAACACCTCTTTCAACCTTATCCAATTCAAAATAAGGTCGTGTGGCCTCATCATCAAGTCCATATTTTTGAGCCTTCAATTGCTCGGCATAGTAAGGATAATCCCATCGCTGTAGTGGTCCATCCAATCCATTATCACCAGCAAACAACTCCACATCTTTCACATCTTGCCTGGCTACTTCAATGGAGGCATCTAAAAGTTCAGACAAAAACGCGTTTACCTTGTCAGGATGCAATGCCATGTGTTCTTCCAACACAAAATGTGCATGACTATCATATCCCAGTAATTTTGCCTTTTCAACACGCAGTGAAACGATTTGCTGAATCAGCAGTTTATTATCATGCTTGTTGTTATTATTGCATCGTTTTGAGTAAGCCATATACATTTGCTTGCGCAATTCCCTGTTTTCAGCATACTTCATAAAAGGCATGTAGCTGGGAAACTGAAGTGTAAACATCCAGCCCTCTTTCTCTTTGCTTTTGGCAAGAGCAGCCGCAGCATCCATCACTCCATCCGGCAAACCTGTCAGCTCCTCTTTATCAGTGATATGCAATTCAAAAGCATTGGTTTCATGCAACAGGTTTTCACCAAACTGCAGGGTCAGTTTAGCCAACTCGGTTGTTATTTGCCTGTAGCGTTTGCGGGCAGTTCCCTCAAGCAAAGCACCTCTTCTTACAAAACCCTTGTAGGTTTCGCTCAGTAACTGTTGCTCCTCCTCGCCCATCTCTGTTTTATCACGATTTTCATATACCTGTTTTACTTTGGCAAACAGCTGATCGTTCAACCAGATATCATTGGAGTATTCTGTCAACAATGGTGAAACTTCACGGGCAATCTCCTGTATGCGCTCATTCGTTTCGGCATGGTTCAGATTAAAAAAGACATGGCTGATAATACCCAACTGTTCACCCGATCTTTCCAGGGCAGCAATGGTATTATTAAAGTCAGGTGCAGCCTGATCACCTACAATGGCATCAAGTTCTTCCTTAGCCATTTTAATCAGCTCTTTAAAAGCCGGCAGGTAATTATCTTCGGTTATTAGCTCAAACGGAGGTGTATTAAACGGTGTATTAAACCGTTTCTGCAGAATGTTATTTATCATCATCATTTATTTCTTAATGCTTAAATACAAAAGTAATCAGGATTAAGTAGAAATTATCTCTACTTACAACAAACCTTTTTCAATAACGTTCGTTAAAAATCGTTAACAGGCAGAGGTTAAAACAGCCTCAACTGATAACTAAACGGAAAAACACCAATTATTCAACTACTTACAATGAGCAATACAATAAAATTCACCTTCATAATGCTATTGCTTGCATTATGCACCGCACCGATACAGGCATTCGACAAGGAATTTAAAGAGCTGTTAAGCGCAAAAGAAATTAAGCGACTGGAATCTGCTGAAAAACTGATTTCAAAAGGTGATGCTCTTGTTGAGGAAACGAAAGAGCTGGAAAAAGAAGTTGATCAGCTCAAAAATGCCGATGGTCGCATTAAAACGGGTAAGATCAATAAACTCAACAAAAAAATTGCTCAAATTAAAACCAAGGCAGCTTTGTATTATGAAGATGGCTACAAAAAATACTTAAAAGTATTGGACGATCGCCTAAAAGACCTGGATAAATCGGGTAATTCAGAGGCTAAACAAACACGCAATGACGTGAAAGCCCTTGAAAAGAAAGCACGTAAGCAATACAATAAAGCTGAAAATTTATCATCGCCAGAGAAAGCTGTTGAACTGCTTGAACTGGCACAACAAAACCAGCAGGAAGCCATTGAACTGCAAACAAAATGCCTGATCAACTTAAGTGATTATCTTGAAGAAGAACCAGTCCTTATTACTGAAGAGACAAATGCAGCTGATTCAACACTGCTTGAACCTCTTATAGTCGAAGATACACCTGTAGAACAGGATACAGCATCCGTTATGGCACAATTGCCGGCTACACCTGTTGCCGAAACTGTATCTACTCCTGTGGCAGCTCCGGTAGCAGCTCCAGTGCTTGCAGTTGGGGCAACTGTACCCTCGCCTGACACAACCATGGTTAACAGCATTCCAGAACCAACAGTCAGCGAAGAACAAGCTCTACCCGTAACAGAAGAAGTTGTTGTCGAAGAAACAGCAGTGCCCCTTATTGTTGAAGAGGCACCGGTTGCTGATCCCGACATATTCTTAACCATACAAATTATGGCCGATAAAAAGAAGGCTACTTATGAACAGATCAGCAGTGTATACGATGGCAGCAAAAAGGTGATAGAGATGACAGTTAACGACTGGTATAAATACTCAATTGGTAAATACCAGTCCATCGAAAAAGCGAAAGCCGATATGAAATCGGAAAATATCAAAGGTTTTATTGTGGCATACAATAAAAACGAACGTATTTCGGTTAAAGAAGCAGTAACTTTGCTCAAGGGAGAATCATAAGATTATAAATACCTATACATACATAAAATGAAGAAAATTCGATTTGTACTTACGGTTGCATTTATTGCAGCTTCAGCCCACGTGTTTGGTCAGGGGCAGATTATAGATTTCTTAAAGGCCGGACAGGCCGATGCCAATGCCTTATCGCAGTCTTATTTATTACCATATGGTGAAATGCTTGGCGTAAACCTTAACAGTGGTTGGTATAATTCGGCCAAAGTGCATAAGGTTGGTGGGTTTGACATTACAATTTCAGCAAGTTATACAACTGCGCCTAACAGCAAAAAGAACTTTAAGCCGGGAACGTATGAAACCATTCAAACAGATGCGGATATGGTTCCGACGATGGCTGGAAGCAGTAAGCAAAGCGCCGGTTTTTATTTGCAGGAAGACCCAACAAAAACAAACCTGTTAAACATTGAAGGTGCCGATGCCGATGTGTTTGCCAGTCCTATGATACAAGCAGCCATTGGTTTACCTTTCCATACTGAGATCATGGGTCGTTTTATGCCCAAAACCAGTTATGGTGACTTTGGGGATGCAGGCCTTTGGGGATTAGGTCTGAAGCATTCCATTAAGGACTATATTCCATTTATTAAACGTGTACCTTTTCTTGAAGCATCTGTTTTGGCTGCTTACACCGATTTTGATGCCAAACTAAGTGTGAGTGAACCAGGTCTTGGAGCTGGTAATCTTGAAACAGCTGCCGGTGCTTTTACATCAAGATTATTGATTGGTGTTAATGTTCCGGTTGTTTCATTCTATACTGGTTTAGGATACGGAACAACGACCAGTAATTTTGACTTAATTGGGGATTTTAACGTTGCTGGAGAAACAGATCCAATAACAGATCCAATTGCATTAGAGTACACAACATCCGGATTTGATTTTAATGCAGGTATGCGCTTACGTTTTGGTATATTCTCACTGCATGGTGATTACACTGTTGGTGAATATTCTGTTATCACTGCCGGTGTAGGTATCAATTTCAGATAATAAGATCAACAACATCATATCGAAGCCCGAAGCAGAATAGCTTCGGGCTTTTTTATTGGAACATCTTAAAATACTGCCGGGCTAAAGAAAAAATAACTTCCACGTTGAGCCATTCAGTTAAGACCGCATCTTCATATTAGGTTCTGATATATAGTCAACCAATTTGTTGTTCCCCCTATACATAGACTAGCTGACTTACCTGTTTGATTATAATGATTGTCAACGCAGGCGACACCACCCTTTACTTAACTTAATTTTTAATAACAATGTGCTTTTTAGCCTATTATCCCAAGACCTCTGAAAGCTACTAAATACGGACCTTTCAGGGGACTGCTTCGGATCAACCTCGCTGCCAGCGAGGTTGATCCGAAGCGGTCCCGAAGAACTCCCGAAGAACTTCCGAAGAAAGCTTATGGAATTACCGAAGAAATTCTGAGGCATTTATGGCTTAAATTACGAAATATACCAATCCTCATAAATATTATTGTTAAGTTAAGACATAGATATCATACCTTGTTATGGCAGTATCATACATGGCGTATAGTTTACGGTCCAATGTAAAGCCGTGCAGAAGGCTCAACTTTAAGTGGCTCCAGAAATAAGGTAGTGATGGCTTGGGTCTTTATATGATGGAAATAAAAGATGTATTTATACACGATCGAGCATTCGCTATGCCGGTGCATGGAACAGAAGTGCACGAGGAACAATTGCTATTGCACCGGTTTGATGGGCGTTGGTTAACCCGGGGCGTCGCTATGCTTTGCCCACGAGTGTTCGAAAAGATTCAAACATTCACATATATAGTGTTTTGCAAGCTATAAATCAGCTCTCCTCCTGGCAAGGAGGAGTACCTAAACGAAGGAGAGGGGAGGTGGTTTTAAGTCATTTTTATAAATTAGTTTTCAACAATATAAGAAAGATATGAAAAGTAACCGGCCAGAAATGATTTATAGGAGAAAACTATTGAGAAACAGAGCAACTCCAGCGGAATGTGAACTTTGGAATTACCTTTAAGGAAAAAGAATATGCAATCTGAAGTTTAGGCGACAACATTCTATTGGGCAATAGATTCTGGATTTTTATTGTCCTCAATTAAAGCTAGCTATCTAATTAGATGGGGAATACCATGTTTATAATGAGGAATATGACAGACTTAGGGATAGGAATCTTAGTAATATGGGTATTACAACATTACGATACGAAAATCTTATGGTATTTGAACACCCCAATGTTATAATTGCAGAAATCAAAGAGTTTTATGAAAATTGTTACAAAAGTTTCTAAAACCACCTCCCGGTTCGTACCTCACCGGA
>NZ_JBNGPA010000040.1:0-48740 GCF_050589845.1 Carboxylicivirga agarovorans
TTGCATTAGTCAAATATGTGTTTAACAATAATGCGTATAAAGAGTAGCTTTTTGTAAGGAGGAGAGCTGATTTACATGATGCATAGATCTATACGTTTATAAAACTTCTTTTCGAACACTAAAAAGCAACGCCCCAAGCACATATATACAATGACAATCCAGGCTGTAGGTCTGGAACATGTATAATACGCTTATCCATCAACTATGGGACAATCATTATCACAACTTTATGTCCATCTGACATTTGGCACAAAAGAAAGATACCCTTTTATTTCTTCGGATTGGGGGAGAAAGCCTTAAGCTCTATTTGGAATACAAGCCTGAAAACCAAGGAGTGTATTTAACAATAATACACGCTAATGAGCAATTAGTCCTATTTTTTAGCCATTTTTATCCCGAATATGTCTTCGGTAATTTACCGGTCCGCTTCGGTAATTCTTCGGTAGTCCTTCGGTATTTCTTCGGAAACGCTTCGGGACAACCTCGCTGCTGGCGAGGTTGATCCCGAAGAAGACCCGTATATTGTAGTAAGCAGGCACATCCTAAAAGTAAAGTTGGAAGTGCGGGAATTATTACTGTTTTGATAAATAGAATAGTGGGGTACAGGAAGAATCTGTCAGTCAATAAATTTATATGACAATTATCTCATCGTTCTTTCCTGTTAATACTTTTCCACCATTGGCAGTTACCTCAAAAGTATTTTCGATACCTACCATGCCAATACCTTTTATACCAATTTTAGGTTCAAGAGCCATGGTCATACCTTCCTCAAAAGGCTGATTAAAACCTTTGGCTATGACTGGATATTCATCAATGGCTAAACCAATTCCGTGACCAAGGAAGCTGACTTTGTTCCTGCCTAATCCCATAAAGCCATCAGTCCACTGCGATGCAGCTACACGCTGTTGGCATTCATCCCACAATTCAGCAGGGATAACACCGGGCTTCAGTTGTTCAGCAAAGTAATTTTGTGTTTCCACGCAAAAATCAAAAGCCTGCTGAACAATAGCAGGGATATCACTCTTTTTACCCAGCCAGTATGTGTGTGTTTTGTCGGTATGATAGCCATCTAAATTAAAGCAGTTGTCAATAATCATGGCAGTGTTTTTCTCCCAGGTAATGTTCTTGTTACCCATGTATGGAACTGCCGGGTGAATGCCGTGTGCGCCATTTGGACCGTTGAATGCACTGGGGTAATTACCGCTGTCTCCTATTGAAACCAATCCGGCGAACAGCTCTTCGCCAAAGGTCTCCATACGTAAAATACCATTGTGACCTTGCTGGTAGTATAGATCAAGAAGTTTGTGTGCCACATCCAGTTCACTTATTCCTTCATGTAAGTATGTAGGTAATAAATCATTCATGCAATGGTGATGTTTGGCACCTGCCTTACGCATGATCTGAAGCTCTTCTTCTGATTTATAGGCGCGTGTAATGGCAATTAACTGATCACCGGCTATAAACCTGGTGTCAGGAAAGCTTTTGCTTAACCGGCTTGAAAGGGACCAGCTTAATCCATTCATTTCAGCGGCAATACAAGCAGGTACCTTTATACCCTTTTCAGTAAATGTTGCTAGTATATTTTTATAGGAATTAAATGTGACAATGGTTTCCAAAGTTGATTCATGGGTAGCACGTTCTTCACCACGCCTGATAAACAAGATGGATTTGCCTGCTTTGGGAATCCATAATACTCCCGTATTCATTGTGCCTGTAAAGTAATAAATGCTAAGGCGTGAAAAAATAAATGCTCCGTCAGCTTCAGGTGCGTATTCCTGCAGTAGCTTTTGAAACCTATCCTGTCTGGCAGTGATCTCTACATTATTGTTACTCATTACGGTTTTTTGTTTTATGGCCTGATCTGTTAAAACAGCACCGGGCCCGGATTGGTGATGCAAAGCTATGCATTTTCCAATTGGGGTCAAATTTATCCCGCGAGACTAAGGGGAAATGTAAGCTTGAATTCAGCTTAATAAGCCGGAAATCAGGAATAACACTGCAGATATACCTCCGAATAACAGACCATAAGGCAGCTGTGTCCTGACGTGGTCCATAACATCACAACCCGTGGTTGCGCATGAGAGAACTGTCGTGTCGGAGATAGGTGACAGGTGATCTCCAAATATACACCCTCCGAATACGGCTGCTGATAACAGCGAAGGACTAATACCTAATTCCATGCCCATCGGCAAGGCTAGTGGCATAATGACAGCCATGGCTCCCATTGATGTGCCTGTTGCAAATGAAATGACACAACTAATGATAAAAACGATGGCGGGCAGTAAGCCGGGCATTAGAATATGCTCCAGTTTATTGGTCAGGAATGCACCCGCCTCCAGCTGGTTAACAACATGTCCCATTGAAAAGGCAAACATAAGAATGGCGGCTACCGATATCATTTCTCCACAGCCCTTGAATATTAGATTGATCATTTCCCGCACCTTGAATATCTTCTGAATTTTATAGATAAGCATGGCAAAGAAAGTGGATATGACAATGCCCCAAAGTATGGACTTCATGCCATCGCCATTAAGTATGCCTCTCTCTTCGCCGGTAACATACAGGGCCACAATTATAACGACGATCATTAGTGCTAAAGGGGCAAATACATTTAACCATGAGGTCTGCTTCTCATCTTTATCTGATTTGATCGCATTATTGCTTTTGCCACTGTTGTGTCGCGGATCATCCAGTTGACCTTTGTTGTCGGCGCGTACTTCTGCTTTTTGCATTAATCCAAAATCTTTATTGGTTGCGCCAAAAAACAATGCCCCTGTAACGGCCAGTATGGCATAGAAATTTAAAGGAATTGATCCAACTAATACCTCCGTGCCATTGCTCAATCCCTGAGCTTCTATAATGCCGATCATGTAGGCACCCCATCCGCTTAAAGGAATAAGCACACATACGGGAGTTGATGTAGAATGCACCAAAAAGGCCAGCTTTTCGTGAGATACTTTCATGGCATCACTCAGTGGTCGTGCAATGGTGCCGGTAATCAGGTTAGACAAGGTGCCCGATGTAAAAACCAAAACACCGATGGACCATGTGAAAATATTGGCTCCTCTCTTGGTTTCTATAATAGCTCGTTTTTTGATAAGTGACTCAACAAAACCATTGATACCGCCCGATTTCTGAATGAGGTGAATCAATCCTCCCAAAAGCAATACCAGGAGTATGACAATAGTGTTGTCATTATCTTCAAACACTTTAATAAACGACATAAACGTGGCATCGGTGCTTTTAATCAGGTTGAAATCGTTTAATATCAGATAGCCTGAAAAGCATCCGGTAAATAAGGCGATAAATACATTTTTATAAGCCAGAGCAATGATGATCGCCAAAATTGGAGGTATTACCGGTTTGATAGTACCCAAAAAGTTGAACAGCGGCTGGGGAAATGCGATGGTGATGATCAACAAAAAAATGGCAATGAAATAGTATTTATACTTAAGGAGCATATATTGAAATTTATTTAGTTCTGACTGACTGACCTGCTTTAGGGTTAATGATTTGATTGTTTTCCAGGGCAAGCTGACCATTGACCAGTACATACCTGATACCGACAGGCTCGTCAGTTGGATTGGTGAATGAAGCCTTGTCATGAATGGATGCCAGGTTAAACAATACCAGGTCGGCATCTTTACCAACAGCAAGGTTACCTTTATTAATCCCTAATCGTTCAGCAGGCATCTGTGTCATTTTTCGTACGGCTTCATAAGGCGACAGGCTTTTGCGCTCATTGACCAATAGATTCATGGCCCTGGGAAAAGTACCTGATACACGAGGGTGTCCTTGCATATTGTTTAAAACACCATCACTGGCTATCATTACATTAGGATGTAATAAAGCCCTGTCTACTTCATCGCTTTTCATGACATGTGCGCTTGTCAGAACATCAGGATCATTTTTTCTGAGATGGGCGAAAAGTTCTGGTGTACAACGTTTGTTTTTATGCTCTCCTTCGAGTATTTCAATGGATTCATAACCGGTATTATATCTTTCCATAAAGCCTTCATCATAGGTAGTCCTGCCAATGGCTACACAAAACGCATAATAAGGATAGCAATCGCACGATATATCCACTCCATTGTATGTATACTGGTCTATTGCTGAAAGGAACTGATCCATCTGTCCAAAGGCTGCCATGCTGCCAATGTGTGATACCTGCATCTTACTTTTTCCGTCAAGTCCAAATGAGATAAATTCATTCAGGGCATCAATAACGCCGGCTGCATCATCACGGATATGGGCTGTTATCAAACGATTGTGTTGTTTAGCTCTGTCAGCCACAGCATAATATTCTTCAGTATTGGCTCCGGGAACATACCTCAGGCCAAAAGAAACGCCAACCAGACCTTCTGCCAGCCAGTTATTGGCTATTGTGATCATTTCATTTAACTGCTCCGGGCTTACTTCCTTGTATTTGTCTGTAAAGTTGATAGCTTCCCGCAGGGAATTATGAGGTAATAACATGCCTAAGTTGATCGGTATCCTGTCTGCATCGACTTTATCCAGGTATTCAACGGGATTAAGGGCACCGAAACCGCAGTTTCCGCCAATGGCTGTTGTCACGCCCATCTTTAGCATGCTTTCAAATGTTCCGGTCTCAAAATTACCGGTGTTTTTATCAATATTGGCTTCATGTATATGTATATCTACAAAACCGGGAGCCACAATCAGCTCTGTGGCATCAATTTCCTGTTCTGCACGGAATGGTTTATTTGAAATAGCCGCCACCTTGCCGTTTTCAACCAGCAAATTAAGCTTTGAATCGATATTGTTCGCAGGATCTATCAGACGTCCGTTATTAATTGCTATACCCATGATCGTTGTTCGTAATTGATACTTAATGAAACTATTCGGTGGACTGTTTAAATAATCGTCTTTAAATTGTCCAGTAAATGGTCTATCTGTTCATTGGTGTGGGTGGAGAACATCACGGTTCGCAAAACACCTTCAGGACCGGCTCCTATGTATTTGGTGTATTGAATGTAAATATTACGTTTAAACAATTCAGCATGTATCTTTTGCATCTGTTCAGCACCACCAACTTTAAATGATGTTATCGGGAAATCATTGTGTTCAATCTCTAAACCAATGGCCCGTAAACCATCTTTTAAACGCACGGCATTTTTTCGTATTTGCTCACGCCATTGCGGGTTTTCACCTACCAGTTGCAGGCCTTTCAGGGCTGCTCCTGCAGCTGCGCTCACCGGTGAGGAGGAACCGTCAATGACATGACCATGCTTGACGTGATAAATAAACTCTTCTGAACCTGGGATAAATCCTCCGTATGCTCCAAAGGCCTTTGAAAGCGTGGCTCCCATAAATAAGCGGTCTGATTTGAGCTTAAAGTAATCGTAGGTACCTCTGCCATTAGTTCCAATTATTCCAACCGGATGTGCATCGTCAACCCATATGACACCATTGTACTTTTCCGCGATGGCTAAATATTCAGGGATCGGAGCCATCCACGCCCATACCGGAAACATGCCGTCGCTTACGATCAATGGCTTTTCAGAGGCCTTTAAATGTGTTTTGATCTGATGTTCCAGGTCTTTTGAATCACGGCTCTTGAATGTAAAGATCGGAACACCTGCTGTTAAAGCAGCTTCTTCATTGCAGTAGTGAACCACTTCATCCATAAATATAATGTCAAACCTGCCCATGGCTTTTAATGCCTGAATGCCTGCAATATTACTGAGATAGCCCGAGGGCAGATAAACAGCATCATCGGTATCAAAGAACTCAGCTATTTTGGTGTCCAGCTCCAGTAATAAATCTGTAGTACCAATTCCTGAGCGTGATGTTGCACTGCTTATACCGTACTTTTGCAAAGCGTCGATGGAAGCTTTTATAATGTCGGGGTGGTTGTGTAACTGAAAATAGCCAACACCTGCAAAGTATAACATTTCTTTGTTTTGGATATTGGTGGTGGCACCGGTAGGTCCCTCCAGAATATATTTGAATGGAGATTGGTTTGTATTCATTGTTTTAGTTTTAGAATCGCTTATTGAGATGGCTAAAGATAAAAAAACAAAAGATGTAATACATAATACCTGTGCTTTATTTTATGAGTTTCACTAAGAATTGCTACAAATACTGATCAGTTATAGCTATTTCCTTCATTTGAGTGAAAAACGCAAATTATTTGACTGAATTAGGCAAGCAATTCAACTTTTACCTTTGTACATTTGTCATACTAATTACCGATAAACATCGACTCATGGATAAATGCAAAGGGCAATTTATTGAGTGTGATGGCCTGATGGTGGCAGCTACTTTTGAAACAGATACACCCCAGGAACATCCGATCTATTATCCGGCCAATGTATTGATATACGTTGAGCAGGGAACGCTTCGTCTCAATATTGACAATGATATACACATGGTAGGTGAGGGGGAAATCGCTCTCGTGCGTAAGTATACTTATGGAACTTACTTTAAAACCTGGGAGGATACACAAAATGGTTTTCGTGATCATGTATTTGTACTGGAAGATAGTTTTATTAAAGAGGTGATTGGCACCTACTCATCACCACAGGGCTTTATGCCATGTACTGTTCCCATGGTTAAGTTGCCGGCCACCGTGCTGCTCATCGGATTAATGGAGTCCATCAGGACTTATGTATCAGGTCTTGCAGAGGTTGAACGCCCGCTTATACGCTTAAAAACCATGGAAGCCATTCATGCAATTACCTCGGCTCAGCCCGATCTCTTGCACGTATTCAATGAATTCTCAGATCCTGCACGTGCTGATCTCGTGCCTTTTGTTGAGAATAATTTTACACATAATGTGTCTTTGGAGAAGTTTGCAGAAATGTCGGGGCGCAGCCTGTCAACCTTTAATCGTGAGTTTAAGAAAGCATTTAAAAGTTCACCCCATAAATGGATCAAACAACAGCGTCTTGAACTGGCCAAAAAGCTCCTGTTGAATTCAAACAGAAAAGCATCAGAAGTTTACCTTGAGGTGGGCTTTGAAGACCTGGGGCATTTCAGTCGTTCTTTTAAAAGCCATTTTGGCCTGAATCCATCAGAAATAAAGAATTTATCAATAGCATTATAACAAAACTAAAAGATTCGTATCATGTTAAACTTTGATTTTTATAATCCAACGCACATTGTCTTTGGAAAAGACCGTCTGGAGGAATTGGATAAGCTTGTTCCGCAAAATGCCCGGGTATTAATAACCTATGGAGGTGGGAGTGTTAAAAAGTTTGGGACTTTACCTAAAGTTACGGCAGCATTAAAAAACCGACAGGTATTCGAATTTGAAGGCATAGAGCCAAATCCTAAGTTCGAAACTTTAATGAAGGCTGTTGAGGTCGTTAAAAAAGAGAGCATTGACTTTCTATTGGCAGTAGGAGGCGGTTCGGTGATGGATGGCACAAAGTTTATTGCTTTGGCTGCTAAATATAAAGGAGATGATCCTGAAAAGATCTTAATGGGTGGTGCAGGAGCACTTGAAGAAGCTGTTGCATTGGGCACGGTAGTTACCTTGCCTGCCACAGGCTCGGAAATGAATATGGGCGGTGTGGTGACTTACAATGGAGGAAAGCTCGTATTTATGAGTCCCCTCGCTTTTCCTAAGTTCTCATTCCTTGATCCGACGCTAACCTATAGCCTGCCACAAAAACAAGTCGCCAATGGTGTTGTTGACGCCTTTGTGCATACAACAGAGCAATACCTGACCTTTCCGGTTGACGGACGCTTTCAGGATAGAACAGCTGAAGGTATTCTGCAGTCCTTAATTGAGGTAGGGCGAAAAACCATGGATGAGCCGGAAGACTATGATACACGTGCCAACCTTGTATGGAATGCAACAATGGCGCTTAATGGAGTAATTGGTTCGGGTGTACCGCAAGATTGGGCCACTCACATGCTGGGTCATGAGATAACGGCTTTCTATGGTGTGGACCATGGGCAGTCGCTGGCTATTATTCTTCCTTCCTTATTGCGCTTAAGAAAGGACAGTAAAAAAGCAAAGCTGCTGCAATACGCCGAACGTGTATGGAATATCACCTCAGGCTCTGATGATGAGAAAATAGAGCAGGCAATTGCTAAAACTGAAGAATTCTTCCATAGCCTTGGCGTAAAGACGAAATTGTCTGATTATGGCATTGAGGCGTCTGGAATTGAAGGTATGGTAGGCGGTTTAGAAGCCAAGGGATTAAAAGCCTTATCTGAAACACGTGACATTACTCTTGATGTAAGCCGTCAAATATATGAAGCTGCATTGTAGACTATCACAACAACATGATTGAAGAGCTAGCTACCCGCTAAGCTCTTTTTTCTTCTTGCAGAACGGCATAAAAGCTGATGAATGATAGTATTTTCGAATAAGCTGTTTCATCATAAATAAATAACTATGACTGTTATTGATAAAAATAAACCGGTACTGGTGACAGGAGCTTCAGGGTATGTCGCTGGCTGGATAGTAAAATCCTTATTAGATAAAGGTTTAACTGTTCATGCTGCTGTTCGTAACCCCGAAGCGAGAGATAAATTACGGTTCCTGGATTTGTTAGCAGATAATGCTCCGGGTACAATCAGGTATTTTAAGAGTGATCTGCTGGAACAAGGCTCATATGACGAGGCTATGGAGGGGTGCGAACTTGTTTATCATACAGCATCTCCTTTTACCTTGGATGTTCACGATCCTCAAAAAGATTTGGTTGATCCTGCCAAACTGGGAACGCGCAATGTATTAGAAACAGCCAATCGATCTCATTCAGTAAAGCGAGTAGTTGTAACCAGTAGTTGCGCTGCTATATATGGCGATAATATTGATGCAGAAAAGGTTGCTGGTGGGATTTTTACCGAGGACATATGGAATACCAGTTCTTCGCTTGACCATGGTGCATATTCTTATTCAAAAACATTGGCTGAAAAAGAAGCATGGTCCATCAGTGAAAAGCAGAGTAGCTGGGATTTGGTCGTTGTAAATCCTAGTTTAGTGCTGGGACCTGCTGTCAATCCACTGGCTGTTACCTCTGAAAGTTTTCGTCTTGTCAGGCAAATGGGCGACGGAACAATGAAGGCCGGGGTGCCTATGATGGGTTGGGGTGTTATTGATGTGCGTGACCTTGCGGATATTCATTATCAGGCTGGTTTTGTGCCTGGTGCTGGTGGAAGATATATTGCATCAGGACATAATACCACGTATTTTGAGTTGGTTAGGGCGCTGCACAATAAGTTTGGAGAGAATTATCCACTTCCGAAAAAGGAACTTCCCAAATGGCTGATATGGTTAATCGGACCAATGCTTAATAAGGCCTTAACACGTCGTTTCGTAACAAGAAACATCGGCTATAAATGGAAAGGCGATAATTCGAAAAGTATCAGGGAACTGCATGCTGCCTACCGACCGCTATCAGAAACGATGATCGATATGTTTCAGCAGTTAATTGATAATAAAATCATATGATCAGATATAAACTACCCACTATTTCAGATGGGTAGTTTTTTTTTAGATCCTCATTAAGGTCAAATATTTTGTACTAAAATTCAACTGATAGTATTTTTAGATAGAATTATAATATTACATTTGTCGTCAAATTAATGGTGAGTCAGAGTCAACCTATTCGGACTTTGACGGAAAGAGGGAATCCGGTGTGAATCCGGGACTGTACCCGCAGCTGTAAGCTCTTTTAACTCCATTGCATAAGGTCACTTTTCGCCTGCTGGCGAATGGGAAGGCGCAATAAGGAGGGAGTAAGTCAGAAAACCTGCCATAGTAAATTAAATATTAATCAAAGCTTTCGGGTTTAAAAGTTTGATACATGAATAAAAAGCAATTCCATATATAGAGCCATAAATGGTTAGTGTCAACAGGCATTGGCGTGTTGTTTGTGCTCCCTGGTGAGCATGATACCGGCCTGTATGCTTATTTGATACTGAATGCTTTTTTGTGCATTGTACTTTCATGCCGGAGCGTTTAATTACGCTATGAAAAAACACTTACTCTTATCCTCACATCAGGATTGCACGCATTGGGCTATTAATGGTTTAAACATCGTAATGGCTTAGTATGCAGTTCTATCCGATTCATATTAATATAAAAGATAGGAACTGTTTAGTTGTTGGTGGCGGTAAAGTCGCTCAACGAAAAGTGAATAAACTCCTTGCAGCCGGTGCTGCCGTAACTGTTATTTCCAAAGATTTAACACCGGCTTTGCAAGAGTTGGTTGATACTAACAGGATCAATAAATTGAGGCGATCTTATGAAAAGAATGATATCGCCGGATTTTTCCTGGTATTTGCCGCTACCAACGACAAAACAACCAATCAGCTTGTAGTATCAGATGCGCAAGAACATGGTGTATTGGCCAATAGTGCTGATGGCGCTGATAAAGGTGATTTTATTATTCCAGCCAGCTGTCGGGTCGGGCATTTAAATGTAGGCATCAGTACAGAAGGTAATTCTCCCGCATTATCTGCGTGTCTGCGTAAATACCTTATGGCTAAATTATCATGCATAACGACCGATTCAGTGGCCTTGATCGCTGAGAAACGTCAACAAATGCTGGCATCTGGTCATCCAAAGCATGAGGCCGAAATGAAGGCCTTGATCGATGAGCTGATCAGTCAAATTGAAAACAACAACGTTAACCTTAATTCAATAAAATGAATCCTGAATATGGTAAAGTATGGCTGGTAGGTGCCGGCCCCGGTGATGCCGATTTAATAAGTGTCAAAGCCCTTAAACTGCTTCAAAAGGCCGATGTGGTGCTTTACGACTACCTGGTAAATACGGAGCTGCTGGACTATTGTTCCGCTAATTGTGAACGCTTGTACGTAGGCAAAAAGAAAGATAAGCACACGTATCCCCAGGAAGAATTGAATCAATTGCTGGTGAAATATGCCAATAAAGGTAAAACCATTGTGCGCCTTAAAGGAGGCGACCCTTTTGTGTTTGGCAGGGGTGTGGAAGAAATTGTAACGCTTATCAATCATGGTATCGATTACGAGGTGGTTCCCGGTATTACTTCAGGCGTTGCAGTTCCGGCCTATATGGGTATTCCCGTCACAGCCCGTCACGTTGCATCTTCTGTAACCTTTGTAACCGGTCATCCTGCTAAAGGTAAAAGCTCAGTGGACTGGCAGGCACTTGCAAAAGCATCAGATACACTGGTGGTCTATATGGGGGTAAGCAATGCCGGTAGAATCGCCAATGCATTAATAAGTGGAGGTAAAAACGAGGATACCCCCGT
This sequence comes from Carboxylicivirga agarovorans, assembly GCF_050589845.1. Taxonomy (NCBI): domain Bacteria; kingdom Pseudomonadati; phylum Bacteroidota; class Bacteroidia; order Marinilabiliales; family Marinilabiliaceae; genus Carboxylicivirga; species Carboxylicivirga agarovorans. The sequence continues at coordinate 11,217 of NZ_JBNGPA010000040.1, forward strand.
GGCTTTAATAAGGTGGGGTACCTACCCGCAGCAAGAGATGCTGACAGCCACACTCAGTACCATTAAGCGAGCAATGGAAGATAAAGGCTTTTCACCTCCGGCTCTAATGGTCATTGGTGAAGTGGTTAGCTTTTCCAAACAGCTTAAACCCATTATTCAATCTGTTAAACATCAAGAACTGGCATATGTCTGAAAAAGGAGTTTTAATTTGTGGTCATGGTACACGTGTAAAGAGAGGTGAAGAAGCCTTTTTGAAATATACCAAACAAGTAGCGGCATTATTGCCGGAGTATGAAGTGGAAGCCGGTTTTCTGGAATTATCAGCGCCCGATTTTGAAGAAGGTGTGAAGCGCCTGGCACAAAGGGGTGTAAAAGAAATAGTGGCCGTTCCCGTGTTTTTGTTTACAGGCTTGCATATTCAAAAGGATATACCATGTATGTTGTATCAACTTCAGGCTAAATACAAGGTAAGCATTAAGATGGCACATTATATTGGCGATTGCGAGGAGATGATACACCTGTCGAATGACCTGATCGGAAAAGCACTGGGTGACCGGCAGGTCGATCCTGAAGAGACCTTATACTTTGGTTTGGGTGTCGGAGCATCTAAAATAGCGGCCAATGGTGACCTTGCTCGCTTAACCCGAATGGTACAGGAATCCAATAAATATGCCTTTGCCATTAATGGTTTTTGTAGTCGCATGACCTACCCGTCGGTGGCTGAAGCCTTGTCTGTTTGTAGTCAATTACCTTACAAAAATATCGTGGTGGTGCCTTATGTGTTCTTTCCGGGTGTGTACATGGATAAGGCACAGGTATTATTTGATGAGTTCGCTCAGCGACATCCCGACCGAAAGGTATTTGTAGCACCATTATTAAGTGAATCAGACCACCTGGCACAACTACTTATTAAACGATTGAAAAGTGCCGAGGAAGGTGAAGTAGACCTGATCACAAGTGTAGATAAAGAAACCCTGGAGCATTACGAGCCACATCACCACCATCATCACGGGCATGGACATCATCACGACCATGATCACCATGATCATGCTAAGAACTGTTGTGGTCATCATCACCATTAAAAGCAAGTCATGAGTAAAGAAACGATATATGGCGTAGCACTTGGGCCAGGTGATCCGGAACTGATAACCATTAAGGCTCTGAAAACATTACAAAGAGCTGATGTTATTTATTATCCGGTGACGACCAACAGCAAAGGCATAAAAAGTTCAATGGCCATGCGTGTTCTGGGTGAATTAGAGCTTGATGGAACAAAGCTTAAACCTGTCAGTGTAGCCATGAAATATGATCGCTCCGAAGTCAATGCAACCTATCGCCAACTGGCTGCCAGATGCATTCAACACGCCGAAGCAGGTGAGGTAGTAGCAGTGGTCAGTGAAGGTGATATTGCGTTCTACAGCACCTTTGCCTATCTGATAGATGATTTCAATAATGCCGGGATTAACTATGAGATGATACCCGGTGTTCCCGCTTTTATTCTTGGTGGATCCTTAAGCCGGCAGGCAATATGTACACAATCGGATAAGGTATTGGTCGTACCGGACTTGAGCAGTGAAGCTCAATTAATAGAGCATGTGTTAAGCAATGAAACTGTTGTTATGATGAAAGTATCAAAAGTAAAGGGCTGGATAGCCGATTTCATTGCTGCTAATCAGCTTGACTTTTTTTATGGTGAGTACATGGGTACCGATAAAGCATTTACATGTTCTGATATTGAAGTGCTAAAGCAAAGGCAAATACCATATTTTTCAATAATTATTATAAAATCGACAATAGTAAGCAATGGGTCAAATTAAAGTAATAGGCTTAGGGCCGGGTAGTCCTGAATTATTTCTAAAGCCTGCCGTTGAAGCCATTCAACAGGCCGATATTGTAATAGGATATAAGTATTATTTCCAATTTATAGAGTGCTATTTACAGGAAGGTACCGAGTGCATGGATACGGGTATGCGCCAGGAAGTGCAACGTGCTAAAATAGCATTTGACAAGGCCGAATCAGGCATGAATGTAGTGGTGATCAGTTCCGGCGATGCAGGAATATATGGTATGGCTTCCCTGGTTCTTGAAATGGCAGATAAACGACAATCATCAGTCAGTGTTGAGGTTGTTCCCGGTATATCGGCTTTTCAGGCAGCGGCAGCAAAATTAGGCGCGCCATTGAGTCATGATTTTGTGATATTATCACTATCAGATCTGTTAACGCCCTGGAAACTGATCGAAAAACGCATGAAGGCAGCAGCTATTGGTGATTTTGTTACGGTGCTGTATAATCCGAGGAGTCAAAAGCGTTACTGGCAGATATACCGCTTTCAGGAAATCTTTCTGGGTGAAAGGTCAGCCGACACACCGGTGGCTGTCGTTCGCCAGGTAGAAAGGGAGGAAGAACACATCACACTGACAACCTTAGGTGAGTTTGACCCCGAAATAGTTGATATGTTCTCCATCGTTGTTATTGGTAATTCACAAAGTTACCTGGCCGGTAACAAGTTTATTACGCCAAGGGGTTATTACTCAAAGTATGATGAGGAAGGGGCTCCGGGGCCGCTGATCATGCAGGAAAGCTTTCGAACAATTGCAGAGCGATTAAGTGATTTGAATATTTCTAATGAAGAAAAGTGGGTGATGATGCATTGTATCCATACCACGGCCGATTTTGAAATGAAAGAGCTTTTAAGGGTAAAAAATGATGCAGTGACCCGTATTAATGACTACCTGCTGAAGGGAGGAACAGTTATTACAGATGTGACCATGGTACAAAGCGGGATTCGTAAAAAAGCGTGTGAGCGCTATGGGATCAATATAAAATGTTATTTGCACGATGAGCGCACACAGGCCCTGGCTACAGCGAAAAATATAACCCGAACCCAGGCTGGTATTCGTCTGGCTGTTGAAGAGCACCCTGATGCTTTATATGTATTTGGCAACGCACCAACAGCCCTGATTGAATTAACCGAATTAATGAGACGTAAGCAGTTTCAGCCGGCTGGAATTATTGGTGCCCCGGTTGGATTTGTTAATGTTGAGGAGTCAAAGCATCGTCTTAAAACCTTTGCTAACCTGCCTTATATTAGCATAGAGGGACGAAAGGGCGGTTCTAACCTGGCTGCAACAATCGTTAACGCAGTGCTGAGTCGTGATGAAGCCGAAACGTTAAAGCCCGGACGTGATGTGTAAGTTTTTGGTTATAGGCATATCAGACCAGTCAAAGCCAGAGTTAAGTGCTGAGATCAAACATTTACTGGCTACTCACACGGTCTTTTCAGGCGGGAAACGGCATTATGACCTGGTCAAGGAGTTTTTACCTGTCAGGCATCAGTGGATCGATGTATTGGTTCCACTGGCCCAAACGTTTAAAAGATACAGGGAAGTCGCTCAGCCAATTATCCTTTTTGCATCTGGCGACCCTTTGTTTTTTGGTATTGCCAATACATTGAAGCGTGAGTTTCCTGATGCAACCATAAAAGTATATCCATCCTTCAACAGCCTGCAGATGCTGGCACATCAGTGTCACATACCCTATGGCACTATGAAGGTGGCAACACTGACAGGTCGTCCATGGATCAACCTGGATCAGGAGTTGATCAAAGGCACCGCATTAATTGGTGTATTGACTGACCGGCAAAAAACACCTGGTGCCATCGCATCCCGAATGAAAGAGTTTGGTTTCGATAACTATAGAATTTACCTGGGAGAACGAATGGGTGGAGCGCTGGAGAAGGTCAGGTGTTTATCTGTTGATGAATGTGCCGGACTGACATGCGATATGCCCAATTGCCTGATCATTGAAAAAACGCGTCATTTTGATCGCGCAATGGGCATTCATGAAGCCGATTTTCACTTTCTGGAGGGTCGCCCAAGGATGATAACCAAACGAAGCATTCGCCTGATGTCATTATCCATGTTAAAGCTTGATACCGCCAGGGTATTGTGGGATATTGGTTTCTGCACGGGCTCCGTTTCCATTGAAGCCAGGCAGGCAGCCCCGCATGTTGATGTGTTTGCCATTGAGAAACGTGAAGAATCTCGCGCTTTAATGATCAACAATCAACGTCAGTTCAGAATCCCGGGTATCAATGCAATGATTGGCGATTTCTTTGAAAGTAACTTAAGCCATTGGCCAATGCCTGATCGTGTTTTTATCGGTGGCCATGGAGGCAGGCTGATCGAAATGGTGCAGATACTTGAAAAGGTTCTGGCTCCCGGAGGCATCATCGTATTCAATGCAGTAAGCAGGCAAACGAATGAGCAATTTAAAGAGGCGCTTGAGTCCTGCTCGATGACAATGACTGATTCGATGTTAATTCAACAGGATGAATTCAATGCAGTAAGCGTTTTACAGGCAACAAAAGATTATTAAGATCAATGAACGAATTGCAAATGAATAAGAAAGCAATCATAATCAATAACCGCAATGCAATGGTCATTGCTAATCTCCTGAAACAGGAGTTGGATGCTGTTATCTATACCACGTCAGAGCTGGAAGGTACTGAAAGAATCGTATCTATTTCTGATTTTCTTAGTTCGAACTTTTCAAAACTGGATGGTCTTATCTTTATCGGGGCGCTGGGTATCACCGTTCGTTCCATAACACCTTTTATTGAAAGTAAACAAAGTGATCCTGCCGTGATCAACATGGATATTCACGGACGTTTTGTACAATCAGTGGTTTCAGGACATAAGGGAGGGGCTAATGCTTTAGCGCAGCGAATAGCCAGGATAACAGGTGGGCAGGCTGTAATAACAACAGCCAGCGATTCATTGGATTTATGGCCCCTCGATATTATCGGACGGGCTTACAACTGGGCCAACGAGTATATGGGAGCAGACGAAAATGCCTTTATAGCTCAGTTTGTTAATGGGGTCAAAACGGCCTTGCTCCTCGAAACCAAAGATGCCGGAACGAAGCACCTGGAAGAAACGCTTCCTGCTCATGTTGAAGTGCATTATAAGGTGGCAAGTATCAATGAAAATGATGTTGACCTGATCATTGCTGTAACACCTTATTTACACAGCTTTGACACGCCCGCTTTGTTCTTTCGTCCAAAGTGCCTGATGCTTGGCTCGGGATCGCAGAAACTGTTAGACAGTTCTTTTTACCATGATGAGGTGGAAAAGTTATTGCAAACTAATGGTTTTAGTGCTCTGTCAATTCATTCGCTTCATTCTGTCGATGTAAAAAAGGATGAGCAGGCATTCATCGACTATGCCCGCACAGAAGCAATTGATTTTATCACGCATAGTGCAAGTGACCTGAACAGGGTAGCCGGCAAGCTCGAAACATCAGAAGCTGCATTGGAGGCTACAGGTGCAATCAACGTATCAGAGGCTGCTGCTCTTTTGGCTTCGGGAAATGCACAGTTGCTGGTGAATAAGACAAAAGCATGTGACCAGAACGGAAAGCATTGTACCATTGCAGTAGCCATGGATATGGCACAGGAGCGAAGCGGCATGATCTATATCGTAGGTGCTGGTCCCGGTGATCCTGAACTGGTTTCTGTGAAAGGAAAAAAGCTGTTACAGGCTGCTGATTTGATTCTGTATGCCGGTAGCCTGGTGCCTGAAGAATTAACGCATTATGCCAGGAGTGGATGCGTGGTGCGTAACTCTGCTCAGATGGATTTGCAGGAACAGTTCGATACCATGAAAGCTGTGTATGATAAAGGTGGAATGGTCGTGCGTTTACATACCGGTGATCCCTGTATTTATGGAGCTATTCAGGAGCAAATGAGCTTTTTTGATGAACATGGCATGCCTTATGAAATCATTCCGGGTATTTCGTCGTTTCAGGCTGCTGCGGCTCGCTTAAGATCTCAGTTCACCATACCCGAGCGTATACAGACGATCATTCTCACACGTGGAGAAGGGCGCACACCAATGCCTGAACGCGAAAAGCTATCAGAGCTGGCTAAATTTCAGAGTACCATCTGCCTGTTTTTAAGTGTTTCCCTGATAGACGATATGCAAAGACAGTTGCTGGAAGGTTACCCTCCGGAAACGCCTGTTGCCATTTGTTATAAATTGACATGGAAAGAAGAGAGGATATGGCGGGGGCAGCTTAAGGATCTGGCCAATATTGTAAAAGACAATAAGCTTAAGCTAACGGTTATGATCGTAGTGGGTGAAGCCATTGATAACCGTCAGATGCGCTCTAAGTTATACGACCGTCAATTCACACATTTATTCAGAGAGGGAAAGAGTGAGTAAGCCGGCTAAAATATTACTCTTTGGCGGAACAACGGAGGGAAAAGCAACAGCCAACTGGTTAAACGATATGGGCTTTAGCTACTGTTACTCCACCAAAACGCCTACTAAGTTCAAGGTTCACCAGGGGTGTGAAAAGATAGAAGGTGCGCTTTCGCCTGATGCAATGAAGGCCTTTTGCCTGCAACACAAGATTAGTATTGTGATTGATGCGGCACATCCCTATGCGAAGGAATTACATTGGAATATTCATGCTTGTTGCAGAAGTATTGGTATACCGCATCTGCGGGTTGAGCGCAGCGTGCCTCAGAAAGCTGAGCAAAGCAATGTGGTATACCTGCCATCATTGGATGAGATGATTCAATATTGTGTAGAGAATTCTTTCGATCGTATTTTGTCCCTGATGGGTGTTAAGAGTGTGGGGCAATTACACCGTGGATTACATGACAGGATGGTCTGGTATCGGATTCTTGACAGGGAAATGTCATGGAGTGAAGCTCTGGGGCACGGGGTGGAGCGCACTAAAATACTGGCCTCATCGGCTCTCGATAACATTTCTGATTCAGAAGAGCTGATCGCTCAGGAAAAGATTGATGCCTTGTTAACCAAGGATAGTGGTTACAATGGTTTGTTCGACCAGAAACTGGAGTTGGCACATCAATACAATTTGCCACTGTTGGTGCTGGAACAACCCTCAATGCCCGCTTTTGATAGTATTGTCAGGTGCCGTGCCGACCTGCGTCAGTATATGGAAGCACACTACCACTTACCAAAGAAAGAGCTGGCTCATGGCTATACCAGTGGTACCTGTGCCACCATTTGCGCACAGGCGGCAGCTTCAATATTACTGAATGGCTGGTGTGCTGATGAGCAGCGTATTGCATTGCCCGATGGTGAGTTGGTAACCATGCCGGTTCATACTTCAGGGAAAGAAGAGAATAGTGCCTTTGCAACAGTTATCAAGAACAGTGGTGATGACCCCGATTTAATGGATGGACTGGTGATTGGGTGTCGAATAAGATTAAATGAAAGTGGAGCCATCAGGTTTGTTAAGGGGGAAGGTATTGGAACGGTGCGTTTGCCGGGCCTGCAACTGCCCGTTGGCGAACCTGCCATCAATAAAGTGCCACGAGCCATGATCACAGGTGTGCTTGATCAGCTTAAAGAGGAATATGAAATGCCCGGTGCCGGATTTGATGTGGAAGTTTTTATTCCGCGGGGAAAACGTTTGGCACAAAAAACGTTTAATCCACGTTTGGGCATCGAAGGAGGTTTGTCTGTTATAGGTAGTACAGGACGTATCAAACCATTTTCATCAGAGGCCTATGTGAACAGTATTAAACGCCAGCTTGGGCTGGTTAAAGAAAATGGATCGCAACATATTGTATTGAATTCTGGTGGACGAAGTGAAAATTACCTGAGACGGCATTTCAGGGATTTACCCGATCATTGCTTTATTCAATATGGTAATTATATAGGTGAGGCACTGGCCGCCGCCGCATCATGTGGTGTTCAAAAGGTCAGCCTGGGTATAATGACAGGTAAGGCTGTGAAACTGGCTGCAGGACACCTGGATACGCATAGTCGTAAGGTGGTGATGGATAAAAAGTTTATACGGCGAATGGCGATGGATGCCGGGTATACCGGTAAATGCCTTAAACAAATAGATAATATACGCCTGGCAAGGGAGCTGGAACAAATCTTCCCTTTCAAAGCTGATGAACCTTTTTTTAAACGTTTAAAGCAAAGCTGTGAAGCGACTGCCACCGCGATAGATGGAGATTTTCAATTGCAGCTGATACTGATCAACAATGATGGTGTGCTGCTTGATCAATAAAATGTAATGAGATTAAATGACAGACAATGACTAAAAAGAACCTGCTAATACTTCTGATAGTACTTTTGCCTCTTCAGGCCTTTGGTATGCACATAATGGAGGGCTACTTGCCTGCCGGCTGGTCACTCATATGGAGTGTTATTTTTATCCCTTTCTTATTCCTTGGAATTAAAAGTGTTCGTCAGCAATTGGCACAAACACCTGAGCGGCGTATGATACTCGCCATGGTTGTTGCCTTTGCTTTTGTTTTATCATCGCTTAAGCTGCCATCGGTCACAGGCAGTAGTTCGCATGCCACAGGTATGGGATTTGGAACCGCATTGGTGGGACCAATGGCCATGTCGGTAGTTGGCTGTATTGTCCTGCTTTTTCAGGTGTTTTTGTTAGCTCATGGAGGCATAACCACCCTGGGAGCAAATGCTTTTGCTATGGCTTGCGCAGGACCCTTGATCACCTTTGCTGTGTTTAAGGTATTGCAAAAAGCTAAATGCTCATTACGAGTGGCCTTGTTTGCTGCTACTGTTATCGGAAACCTGGCAACATATGTGGTAACATCAGTGCAATTGGCATTGGCTCATCCCGATTCAGCCACCGGTTTTTGGGGGGCATTTATCAAGTTTATTGGCATTTTTGGTATTACACAGATACCGGTTGCGATTGTTGAGGGATTATTAACCGTGATCGTTATAAATATTTTAGTGCAGAATGACTTTATTAAAGAGTCGGGCATATTCTCATTAAACAGTATCAAGCAAATCGGAAAAAAGAAACTGGCTCATGAAAACAAATAAGAAGCTTACAAAGCAAAACTATTTATTGTTACTCCTTGTGTTACTTATTCCGGTGATTGCCTTATGGTTGGGCGGAGACTCTGAATTTGGGGGAGCCGATACAATAGCAGTCGACCTTATTGATAATGGCAAGCAGGCTTATAAGCCATGGTTTGAAGCGCTGTGGGCACCGCCCGGTGGCGAGACGGAGAGTTTGCTTTTTGCATTACAGGCTGCCTTAGGTACAGGTGTGCTGGCCTATTTTATTGGATATATTAAAGGAAAAAGGGTTGCTCTAAATGCCAAATAGTACTGGTAATATCAATCATGTAGCTGCTAACAGGCTTGGCACAACTTGTTTTTTATCAGGAACGGGTGAGAAGATCCTGCTGGTTACCTTATGGCTGCTTTTGGCAATAAGCATCCATCAGTGGCTTACACAGTGCCTGATGTTACTAACGGGTATACTGGGATTTACTGTTTTCTTACCCCGTAGTAAAAAGGAGTGGAGATTTTTCCTGGTGGCAGGCACATTTATCCTTACGGGAACGCTCGGATTAATTGTTGAAACCGGTAGTATATCACCCGGTGCGATACTGCATTTTTCTGTATTTGGAGTATGGTGGAATATTACAGAAGCCAGTATGGCACATGCAGGTCTTACCGCGATTAAAGCACTGAATGGATTATGTGCCATTCGGCTGGCCATGCTTTGCCTGTCATTTGAGGAAGCCATGTCAGTTGCCAGGCGTTTACATTTACCCGATGTACTGATAGAGCAGATTCTTTTATCATATCGCTACTTGTTTGGAATAAAAAATACGGCTAACGAGGTTATGCTGGCCCAAAGACAGCGATTGGGCTACGGCACTTTCCGAAATAGTATGCGTTCATTTGCAGGCATGCTGGCGGCGGTGTTCATTAAAAGCCTGCGTTTATCACTGCAGAATTATCAGGCCATGCAGGTGCGTGGATATCACGGGCATGTCTATTGTCCCGAAAAATGGGAGAAAAGCTCGCTATTCAATGTGCTGTGTATTGCAGCGTTGGCAGGTGGTTTTGTTGCACTTTCTTTTTATCGTTTATAGTTATGGCTGTTATAGAGCTGAAAAATATTGAATACACCTATTCTTCCGGCACAACTGCCTTAAGAAATATCTCTTTAAGCATTGAAAAAGGACAGAGGGTGGCGCTCATGGGCAGTAATGGTTCTGGTAAGTCGAGCCTTTGCCTGTTACTGGCCGGTGTTATCAAACCCGATCAAGGGGAATACCTGGTATATGGGAAAGCCTTTCGTTATTGTCGAAAACACCGGGTTGAATTGTGCAAGCGCATCGGGTATGTTTTTCAGGATCCGGATGTGCAGGTTGTTTCATCTCATGTGCAGGAGGATGTGGCTTTTGGTCTTCGAAACATAGGCATAAGTGAAGGGGAGGTAGAGAAGCGTGTTGATCATTACCTGGAACTGGCAGGTATTGGTGATTTAAAATCTAAAGCTGTTCATACACTGAGTTACGGGCAAAAAAAGCAGGTGGCACTGGCAGGTGTGCTGGCAATGGAGCCTGAGGTGATCATGCTCGATGAGCCCTTTGCCTGGCTGGATTACAGGCAGTCGCAACGTCTGTTGAAGATCCTCGGTCAATTGAGTGATAGCGGAAAAACCGTCATTGTGAGTACACATGATACTCAATTTGCCAGTGAGTGGGCCGGCAGGGCTTTAATCATGCAAGAGGGCAGCTTAAGAGTCAATGGCTCTGCCAATGAGGTTTTTGCCAATCCTGAATTATTGGAAGAGATGAATGTTGCACCGGTCATCAACCCTTGTTCTGTTTATACTTAAAAGGGGATGTTATAAGAACTCCAGCAACTCTTTTAGCTCATTAATGGTGTATGTTATCTGCACCTCGTGTTCCTGCTTCTTCGAGTTGAAAAATACCTGGTCAATGCCGGCCTTTTGAGCACCCTTGATATCAGCTTCAAGACTATCGCCAATTACAAGGCTTTCTTTTTTGCTGGCATGACTGCTTTTAATGGCATAGTCAAAAAAGTAGGTATTGGGCTTTTGAACACCAATAAGTTCTGAAATGTAGATATTGTTAAAGAATGGGCGCAAACCACTGTTGTGCAGTTTTTGAGTTTGCACTTCCTTGAAACCATTGGTTATAATATGTAATTGATAGCGCTCCTTAAGTGTTTGCAGTACGTCAATGGTATCAGGAAACAATATGGTTTTCGTGGCACTGATAGCCAGATAATCCGCTGCGAATTGCCGTGCAACGTTTAGGTCATCAAAACCTGCCTCGGCAAAAGGCAGGTAGAATCGTTGCACATTAAGCGTTTTTTTATCGACCTTATTTTTACGGTATTGAGCCCATAAGTACAAGTTATGTGGCTCATATTTGCTATGAAAGTCATCATAATCAGCAAAAAAACGCGCTAAATGATAGCTGTCAAACATCTCTCGTAAAGCGGCTTCAGAGTTGGCCTCAAAATCCCATAGCGTATGGTCAAGATCAAAGAAGAGGTGTTTGTATTTTTTCATTCTTATTTATTGGTTTATTAGTTTATTAGTCGAGTTGATTATCCCGATAAACATCTGGTGTTGAACTGTCGAACTGCTAAATTGTCAAACTGTTGATAGAGTTGATGTGTTTATTAGTTGAAATCCCCCATCCCAACATCTCACATCGAACATCCCAACATCTCACATCTCACATCCCAGCATCCCCACCTTTATTTGGAAACCTGAATGACCATATGACGTGACATGCTCCAGAAAAGTTCTTTATCTGATATTTTCAGAACCATGGCTCCATCACTACCGGTAGTTAGGGTATATGATGATTCCGGATGGTTAGACAAAAGCTTGGCTTTAGGCATGTATACATTCAATGAATCCATTTCACGATAGTCAATGGTTGAGAAATAGTCTTGTGAATAGCCCTCAGATAACAGCTTTTTCTTGCTCAGGAAACCATCACTTGAAAGAATACCTTCATTTTTTAATTCTTTTTTAGTGCCAAAAACATAGTAGGCTCTATACAGCTTTTCAATTGTTTCATCCAACTCCTGTTGTGTGGCAACCTTAACGCCTTCCAATGAGTCAACCACAAATTGCAGTCCGTCAATAGTGAAGTTAAGGTCTGCTATTTCAAGGCTTTGACTTTCCAGCTGACGTTGCAGTTGAATGATCTCAACCGTTTTGTCTTTCAGTTGCGCATTAAGTCGCTTCACTAATTTGTTAAGATTGGCATTGTTTGAGCCCGCTTGCTGCAGTTGTTTTTCAAGCTGTGAGATCTGGTCTTTATTTTGAAGCATTAAATCATAGATCACTTGTATATCGCGATTAATACGATCTTCCAAGGCATCGCCGCCATTTTCATTATTGGCCACGTTAAGCGTGATCAAATGTTCTTTTTCTTTAATTTTCTGCAGGTTGTCATCGATCTCCAGCAAAGCGGCAGCCAGGCTGTTCATCTGTCGGTCTTTTTCAATTGACAGTAATTGAAGTGAATCAATCGTTCTGTCACTATCCGAATTTGTGCCGGAATCCCGCTTACAGCTGAATAATCCGATTATCAATACTAAGGCTAAAATGTTTCTCATTATCTACTGCTTTGTGTATTTGTTAGTTTAAAAGTTGATCTGTTAAATAGTCTATCCCGATCATGATCGGTGTTGAATTGTTGATATACACTATGATGATCTAAATGGCATACTCAGGCATAATACCTTACATTTCCTTCTTGCGTCTTCGATCTTCGGCCTTTTTTCTTTTCTCCTCAAGCTTTCCTTCAACAATTACAACTATTTCTCCTTTAACGGTTTTCGATGAAAAATATTGTTGCAGTTCTTCCAGTGTGCCTTGTTTATTTTCTTCGTGCAACTTACTTATTTCTCGTGAAACAGATGCTTTTCTGTCTGCTCCGAAATGCTCAATAAACTGACCAAGTGTTTTTACAAGGCGGAAAGGTGATTCATAAAACACCATGGTCCGGCTTTCTTCTGCCAAAAATTCCAAACGTGTTTTTCGACCTTTCTTCTGTGGTAAAAATCCTTCAAAGCAAAAGCGATCATTGGGTAAGCCAGAGTTAACCAGGGCGGGAACAAATGCAGTTGGTCCTGGCAGACACTCCACTTCAATACTTTCTTCCACACACTTTTTCACCATCAGGTAACCTGGATCTGAAATAGCCGGTGTGCCCGCATCAGAAACTAATGCAGCCGTTTCTCCTGCTTTCAGACGTTCTGCTATTTTATCAACAGATGAGTGCTCATTGAATTTATGATGGGAGATCATACGGGTAGATACTTCCAGGTGCTTAAGTAAAAAGCCTGTGGTACGGGTATCTTCAGCCATTATAAAATCTACTTCTTTTAGTATCCGGATGGCACGTAAAGTAATGTCTTCAAGGTTACCGATGGGTGTAGGTACTATATATAGTTTGCTCATTTTTTAGATTGGTAGTTTGTTGAACAGTTGAAATGTTTATAAGTTGAACGCCAAACTGGAAACCAGAAACTCTAAACTTATCAACTATTAAACTAATTTAAATAAACCTTCTTTTAATGCTTTTGAAAAAGGCCTCACTTGCCTCGTTATTACTTCCCCAGCTGTAATTGGATTGCAAAAAACTGATGGCCGAATCATAGCTTTCCATGCTGTTGATCTGGTCAAGTGTCTGGTTAAATAGATCGGCATTGTTATTAAATAACTCACGCTGGTAGTAAAAGCGGTCGTTTAAGCCAAACGCTTTTTTGACATCATCAACCGGTTTACCAATCTGCTTAATATCTTCAACAATTTCCTTTTTATTGGCCAATATGTCATTTACCGATGAGCTTTCCTGGTTGATAACTTCGCCCAATACCGATTTCCTGGCTTCTTTTTTCGGCACAGCATTATGACTGATGGTTCTTTTTTCAATACCGGCATTCGATGCATCAGACTTAAGCTGCGGTGATTCTTTCGGTGCTTGCACCGTTTTAGTTACAGCAGCCGGTGTCTCATTGCCGGATTGATTTGTATGAGATGAATTGCTCAGTGAGTCAGAGTCCGATGGCTTTGTATTATTATCGACTACCACTGAGTCATTGCTAATGTGCGATGAATCATTTGCGGCTTCAGTTGAACCGGTGTCTGAATGCCTTGTATCACTTTCGCCTGACATCGTTTCCGTACGGGAATGTATGGTATCAACTGTAGCTGATAATGCTTTATTGTCAGGTTGTTTTGGTCGCTCTTCGATTTCCCTGGTAATGCCTGCGGGGCCTGTCGGATCAACCACAGGGGCCTTTGCCTTACTTTGGGGGGCATGTGTATGATTTACAACATCCTCCTTCACCATGTTGGATTCTCCTTCAACAAAGCGGCTTGAAGATTCAGCAATGGCAGAATTGTCATTTTCAACAGAAGGGGCTGGCACTGTCGAAGTTAATGATGATTCATTGGTATCTGTTGATACTTTTTTGACATTAAGTTGCTCCAATAAGCTTAACTCCTCATTAATGTTTGCTATTTTAGTGCGAGTTAAGTTGATAAAAGCGACGTTAAGTTCCTGCTTACCTTTAAAGGTATTTACCAGTGCATGGACTTCCTTTATATCATTAAGGATTATATCGATCAGAGCTTCTTTTTCCATAATATTGATGTGGCTTTTATAGACTATACAAAGGTAACGATTGCAATTAAATAAACCGGATACACTAAATGTTTCTTGAAAATAAGGCCAATAGAGAGTCGCAAAAAGGTTGGATTGAGGTAATTGTAGGCTCCATGTTTTCGGGTAAAACCGAAGAACTGCTTCGACGATTGAAGCGGGCAAAGATTGCCCGCCAAAAGGTGGAGATTTTTAAACCAATGGTGGATGTTCGCTACAGTGAAGATGAAGTGGTATCACACGATTCCAATGCCATACGTTCCACACCTGTTGAATCATCAGGTAATATTATGCTGCTAAGTGGTAATGTTAACGTGGTAGGAATAGATGAGGCACAGTTTTTTGATAATGGTCTGGCCGATGTCTGTCATCAATTGGCTAACCAGGGAATTCGGGTTATTGTGGCCGGCCTGGATATGGATTTTAAAGGCAAGCCTTTCGGACCTATTCCATCATTACTGGCTACCGCTGAATATGTAACCAAAGTACATGCCATTTGCATGCGCTGTGGTGATCTGGCTCAGTTCTCTCACCGCCTGT
The DNA here is from genome assembly GCF_050589845.1 of Carboxylicivirga agarovorans. Lineage (NCBI taxonomy): Bacteria > Pseudomonadati > Bacteroidota > Bacteroidia > Marinilabiliales > Marinilabiliaceae > Carboxylicivirga > Carboxylicivirga agarovorans. The sequence continues at coordinate 26,246 of NZ_JBNGPA010000040.1, forward strand.
CCGATGAAGAAAAATTGGTTGTTTTAGGGGAGAAAGGGGAGTACGAACCACTGTGCCGCTGCTGTTTTATCAAAGCCAATTCATAATATGTCCTACTCAGTCGTACAATTAGCCCAATGGAGTAACGCCAGGCTTATCGGTGTTTCAGATCAAACTGTCGAGAAGATCGTTTATGACAGTCGTAAACCCTTTACACCTGATCACACCCTGTTTGTTGCTATCAATAGCTCAACTAACAACGGGCATGCTTTTATTCCTGAATTGTACGAAAAAGGAATGCGCATCTTTATTGTCGAGGTCAAGGCAGCAATAGATTATCAATTGTACCCCGAGGCGTCCTTTATTGAGTGCAGTAACTCGGTCGACTGCCTGCAACTGATTGCAGGTCGGATACGTCAGAGCTTTTCTGCTCCTTTTATCGGCATTACAGGCAGTAATGGTAAAACCATTATTAAAGAGTGGTTGACACGAATATTGGAGAGTACCTCTAAAGTGGGGCGCTCACCACGAAGTTTTAATAGTCAGATAGGTGTGCCATTGTCTGTTTGGCTCTTATCCGAAGACATTAACTATGCCATTATCGAAGCCGGAATTTCCATGCCGGGTGAAATGGACAAGATAGCCGATTGCATAAGACCTGATTATGGCATATTGACAAATATAGGCCAGGCCCATCAGGAGAATTTTCAAACTATTGAACAGAAGCTTGATGAAAAACTTAAGCTGTTTGACTCTGCTCATACCATTTTTTATAATGGTGACGATGCATTGGTAAGCAAGGCCATAAAAAACAAATTCCCGCGTAAAAAACTGGTAAGTGCAGGAGTTAACTCCACTAACGACCTACAGGTTAAGCAAAGCGTTTTAAGTCATGGTAAAATGAAATTAAGCCTGTTATGGCAAGAGCAATCATTTGTTTTAGAGCTGCCATTTCAGGATGCCATATCTGTTGAAAACTCGTTGCTGGTTGCATTGTGCGCCTTGCATCTTGGTATTACAATTGAGGTGTTGCAAAAGGAAATGTTGCGGCTATCGCCCATTGCCATGCGACTGGAGCAAAAGGAGGCTATTAATAATTGTCTTTTAATTGATGACGGTTACAGTGCCGATCTAACCTCTCTTGAACTGGCACTTGATTTCCTGAATCAGATGGGAGCGAAGCGTGGCTTGTCAAAGACCCTGATCTTATCTGACATTCAACAGAGCGGTATGAATGCTGCTTTACTTTTTAAGAAGGTGCAAAAACTAGCCCATGAAAAGGGTATAAGTAAACTTATTGGTATCGGTCATGAGCTATACAGTGCCATGGGTGGAGTTAATGCGTATCAAAATACTGATGAGTTTCTTCAAAAAGCCGACATTAGCTCGTTTAAGGATGAAGCTATTTTGCTGAAAGGTGCACGTCACTTTGCATTTGAGCGGATTTCGGCCATGCTAGAGCAACGTCGGCATAAGACGGTATTGGAGATAAACCTTAATGCGCTGGCCGAAAATGTCAAGTATTTTCGATCCTTGTTAAAGAAGGAAACCAAGCTACTGGCCATGGTAAAGGCCTTTTCATATGGCACAGGATCCTTTGAGATAGCCAATTTACTGGCTCTTCAAAAAGTGGATTACCTGGGTGTAGCCTTTGCTGATGAGGGCATTGAATTGCGAAAGGCAGGTATAAATCTGCCAATAATTGTGATGAATCCTGAGTTAAGCAGTTTTCCACTAATGCTTGAATATGAGTTGGAGCCAGAGATCTATAGTTTCGAGGTGCTTGATGCTTTTTTATCGGCAGTTCAAAGGCAAGGTGTAAGCCAGGTGCCCATTCATATTAAAGTAGATACAGGCATGAACAGGCTGGGTTTTATACCCGACGATGTTGATGAATTGATCAGACAGATCAAAAAGTACTCATCGGTATATGTAAGCAGCGTCTTTTCGCACCTGGCAGGAAGCGACGAAGCTATTCACGATGGGTATACACAGCTGCAGGTTGAGCGCTTCAGTGTGTGTTGCGATCAGCTGGAAGATGGTTTGGGCTATTCATTTATCCGTCATATTCTCAACTCGGCAGGTATTGAACGATTTCCTGAAGCTCAGATGGATATGGTGCGCTTAGGTATAGGCATGTATGGCGTTTCAGCTATTGGTAATCAACACCTGCAACAGGTTAATACGCTCAATTCATATGTGTCGCAACTGAAGAAAATCAAAGCAGGAGAAACAGTAGGCTATAGCCGGAAAGGCCAATCAGAAAAGGATATGCAGATCGCAGTTATTCCCATAGGCTATGCCGATGGCTACAACCGTCGTTTAAGCAACGGTGTTGGTCATGTGATCATAAATGGTAAAGAAGCTCGCGTAGTAGGTAATATTTGCATGGACATGTGCATGGTCGATGTGACTGAACTAAATATTAAAACAGGCGATAAGGTTGAAATATTTGGATCACAATTATGCATTAATGACCTTGCCAGGTGTCTTGAAACCATACCTTACGAAATTTTGACCAGTATAAGTCGTCGTGTTAAGCGCGTTTATGTGATGGAATAGAGAGTGTTACATTTTATGTGAAAATACTCATGCTGTAAAACACGTGTTTTATCGCTTTTAATTGTCTTATCAATGCACTTAAATCTTATTTTTGCGGCATGAACAAACTAAGCGGTGATATTTCGGAATTAGTGAAGGAGCATGTGCAGGGCCTGGATCCGTATGCTGAAGTAATACTTTTGTTTCCCCAGGGAACAGGTATGCACGAGGATATTCAGATCTACGTCTTATCTAACGAAAAAGTCGATTTTCGCCTTGAACAACAATACCTGGATGCCAAATACCAGGTTGAATTAATGTCGGGCCAGTCCATATCACTATATGTCTATTCAAAAGTAGACTGGCACAAACAACTGAAAGACACACCTATCTATCAAAAAGTAAGCGGCGAGGGCGTTTATCTTTAATACATTGCTCCGTAATCGTTTGCATAAGCTTACCTGAATAATGTATATTCTTCTTAGGTGTTGAATATCATGGGAGTAATAAGGGGTGTGTGCTCCAGGTCCTGTTTGATTCAATAAGATCTTTCTAATATTTACATCTTTGTATGGAAGATTATTACATCATCCAAACAAACAACACCATGCAATACACATTACTGCTTCTTTCCTTGTTTATACTTGTATCCTGTCAACAGGCGTCAAACAACGCAGATGCTCAATTTTACGCTACATCCATGGAGCAATCCATTCATTTTTTTGACAAGGCTTATAATGCTGATCAGGGCTTTTATTATTCGGAAGTTAACCATTTGGGGCAAATAGAATCTGACCGCGTGCACACTGTTGCCCTCAGTCGCATGATTTATGGTCTTGCTTATGCGGCAGCTGTTAATGCTGAGTTTGCTGTCAGGGCTGAAAAAGCAGCCGCCTTTCAGTTAAAGCATATGATTGCTGAGGATAAGGATGGTTTGTATTACAAACCGGCCATTGGAGAAGGGGAACAGGCAGAACAGAAAGTGTTTGATATTTGGCAACAAGCCTATGGTGCCTGTGGATTGACCGAGCTGTACAGGCATACCGGAGATGAAATGCTGCTCCATCAGATCCATCGCTTGAACAATGCTTTTATTAAACGATTTCAGGATAAAGCCAATGGGGGATTTTATGGATTGTACGATGCTGAAGAAGGGCAGGTGAGCGGCTCAAAAACAATTCAATCGCTGATGTACCCGATCACTGCCTTAATGGGTAACCTGTGGCTGGCTGATATCGGAAACAGGGAGCAATATGAAACCATTATCAAAGAACACCTGGCAATAGCATACAAAAGCGTATGGAATGATTCCTTACAATGGGTTAATACACGTTTTGATGATAACTGGCAGCCCGTTTATGCTGATGGAGACATGGTCTCGCCAGGGCATAATTTCCAGTTTGCTGCGCTTATGCTGCGTAGCGCTAACTGGTCATTCTTAAGCGATCAGGAACGCTCGGATTACCATAAACTTGGTAAAACTATTGTAAAAGCGACCCTGGAAAAGAATATATGGGCCGGGCAAGAGGTGTCACAGGGCTTTTTTGAAGCTATTAACCCACATACGGGAGAGGTCTTGTACAGAAATAAATCGTGGTGGCAACATTGTGAGGCCTTGATCGCCTTATCATTTATAAAAGATGAGTTCGCAGACGAATATCAGCAGCTTAAGGATTTCTATTTCGGCACTTTCATCGATACGGAACATGGAGGTGAATGGGCGAAAGTAGATGAAGATAACCAGCCGCTTGTTGAGCCTAAAGGACAAAAAGGAAAATCAGTTTATCATCACATTGAAATGCTGCGTTTTTTATCTGAAGCAGAACAGAAAACTTCACATTAAAGAATTACTAGACTGATTAACTGTCGAAGTGCGAAGTCGCTTAACTGTTTTGAAGCTGGGGAATTAAAATAGCAGGTAATCGAGCTGTAGATTAAAGCTTCAATGAGTGAGTTATCTATGGGACTGAGTGAGCTTATTTGACTTTAATCCCTAACCTTGAACCCCGGAATAATAACGAATTGAGTATGCTTCATTATTTCAGGGTAACTTTAAGCCTAATCTTATGCCTCCGTATTTTGTAGCATCTTCTTTTTTATTAATTTAAGCTTCGAATCAAATAAAAAACTCATGTCACACACACCAACACGAGACGAAGCACTTGACCTGTTTAAAGCGTATAATAAGAGTGACAGCCTTTACCGGCACGGATTGGCCGTTGAGGCAGTGATGAAACACTTTGCCAACAAGTATAATGAAGATGAGGAGAAGTGGGGCATTATAGGCCTGGTCCATGATCTCGACTACGAAATGTTCCCGGATGAGCATTGTGTTAAAACGGAAGCTATTTTGAAAGAGGCTGATTGGCCCGAAGAATATATACGGGCAGTTATAAGCCATGGCTGGGAGATATGTACAGATGTTCAACCTGTTGAAACGATGGAGAAAGTGCTGTATGCCTGTGATGAACTAACAGGCCTTGTAACAACAGCCGTTTTGGTAAGACCCGATAAAAGTATTCACACCTTAAGCGTTAAGTCTGTTAAGAAACGCTGGAAAGACAAACGCTTTGCAGCTAAAGTGGATAGAGGTATTATTTCAAAGGGTGCAGACATGCTGGGAATGGAAATTCCTGAGCTAATTGAGGAAACCATAAAAGGCATGCAAAATGTAGCAGTCGAACTGGGCCTGGATGGGATTAAGGAATAGCTTGTTTTTATAACTTTTGAGTGGGCTTAACTAATTCAACGTTTCTCCTTGAATGCCACCTCAACAGAAGAACCTGATGGCAGAAAGGAGATTATTATTTTGCTATTCTTACTACTCAGCCAGGTGGCAAACTTATTAAATTCGTCATTGGGTGACCACACAGGTGAACTCCAATGATTTATCCTGATGAGCCCAATTCGTTCTGTATTTAATTCTGTTGCGGCTGTAAACAGGATACCGAAATTGATGTTCTAGTTCAATAATATCGTGATAGGCTATTTTAGTTTCTTTTTGAGCGATGAGGTGCTTCACTATCATTGCCTGGTCGTTTAATTCAACATAAAACAGTTTAGACATTAACCAGGCAAGCAATAGCAATAAGAGTACTACGATCGTTCCTCCAACCCAATGAACTGTTGTATTCTCAGTCCAATAACTTAGGATGCCTGCAATGATCGTTAGTGCGACAAGTGATAGTATTTTTCCTAAGAGGAAATAGTTATTGGAAGTATAGCGGGCCATAAGGTTTTTAATTTATTGAGGATTAATATGAATTGGTATTCGATATCTGACAGGAACTTTGGTTCCATTATTTGCTCCAGGTTTCCAGTCAGGCATTGAATTGATTAAATCTACAATGCTCTGTTCAAAGGCAGTTAATTTGTCTCTGTACAGTGGGTTTTCTATTTCCACGTTTACAGCCTTACCAACAGTGTCAATAACAAAAGTAACTGTTGCTTGTGTTTGAGGATGATCTTCCGGAATATAGTTTATTCCACTGGCAAGGTAATTTCCAAACTCATTTTCACCGCCAGGAAATTCCGGCATTACCTCGGCTACATATAAGACCTGCATGCCTTGTAATGTATCAGCAGTGGCTACTTTAACACTTTCAGTACTTTCAAACCTCAAGGGGTCATCTTTACCATTAATACATCCAAGGTACCGTTTGTCCTCAAGTTCAACAAAGTCTTCTGATCTCTCAGCGTATTCCATTGATCTGATATCAAAGAAGTATTGTCCAAAGGTATCTTCCATGATAAGCTGGTTCTTGTCCGAATCGTGATAAATTTCAATATGGGTGCGACCTCCCCAATTCAGTGTCATAGTCATAGTGTCGGTTTTCGCAGATTGAGTTTCAAACAGAATTTTACGGTTATATTCAGCCAGAAAAGGATGTATTACTTGTTGCCCATAGGAGATCTTTAGTCCGATCTCATCGAGTTCAAACGAAATGAAAGTCCAAGGTTCATCTTCTGGATTCCAGTTTTTTATCTTGTCTCCAAATGCAATCATCATATTATCCAGCAAAGCAGAGTCGACTTTGCTTTGAGCTTGTGAAAAGCATAAATGGGGAATGAGTGTGAATAGACATACTAAAAACCGATACATGTTCTGAAATTAGTGTATTTGAATCATTTCACAAACCCGAACTATAAATAAACGCTTGTTTTTTTTAGCAATACTTAACTCTTGCAGTCATTGCTATAAGGTTAGATTCCAGGTAACTTGTTTTTAAAATAAAATGTCATGAAAGATTTATCTTCAGTAGAAGTCGACCTTACATCTAAAAAGGAGGCTTTACAGGAAACACTGCAAAAACTTGTGGAGGCTGAGATAAGACGAGATGCTGATGCTGCGATTGAATTTTTCGCAGATAGCGCGATCGTACAGCCTTCTGACATGCCCCAAATTCAAGGTGCAAAGGCACAATATGAATTGTACAAAGAATTCTTCAAGATGCCTTACTCATCCTTTGATAGTCAATCAACTTATTTCGAACTAGACTCAACAGGTGAAATGGCATACGATACAGGATGGAATCAGTTTGTTTTTCCAGGCCCTGATGGTGATATGGAAGTGAAAGGAAAGTACCTGGCTGTTCTCAAATTCATTGGTGACAGATGGAAAGTGGTGGCTCTTTCATTTAACAATGATCAACCCTCAACGTAGCTGAAACTATTCAGTCTATACTCACAGGTGTATGAGGAATAGGTGCTGCTAAAAGGCTTAAGTACTTATTCCATCATTTACCTTATTCTATACCAAACCTTATCCCTATATATTCAATTATAGGGGAGGCATGATTTCATTAAATGTCTTTACATAAATTCAATAGATCTTTATTGATCCGTATTGAGGCGATTTAAATCCTGGCGAAAGTGTTATTTTAGCACAACTAATTATTCAAGATCTATTCAATGAAATCATTATTACTACTTATTACAAGTACTCTGGTACTTGCTTCATGTCAGTTTAAAAGCGCTCAGTCTGAAGGTGAAAAGGCAGATGATATCATCCTTACTGCCAGTGGCTTACAATATTACTATGTCAGGAAAGGCGACGGACCTAAAGTGGAACCAGGCTGCAAAGTCGGCACTTACCTTAGCCTAAAGGTGGAAGACTCTGTAGTGTGGAATACCAATGAATTGCCCGATTCACTTTTTACCTTCGTAGCAGACTCGACGCGCTTGATCAAGGGCTTTACCGAGGTGTCGTTACTGTTGCGCGAGGGCGATGAGATCGTTGCCATTTTACCAGATTCACTGGCATATGGTGCCAAAGGGGCAGGAGATGTAATTCCCCCGCATGCTACACTGGTCTATGATGTTTTCAAAGTGGTTAAGGTTGAAGCTCCTTATGCTGCAAATGATAGTGTCAATTAAAAGCAGGACACTACCACTTTATCTCTTTCATATCTCTGAAGAATTTACCTGAAGGGCCGTTTTTGGGCAGTTCGGCTGCCCATATAATGGTTTCAGCACCTTTTTCAGGACTACGTGGAGCCGCCATACCACCCATACCGGTCCTGACCCAGCCCGGGCATACAGAATTAACAAGTATGTTTTTCCCTTTGACATCAGCTGCCAATTTAACGGTCAATCCGTTTAAAGCAGCTTTTGAAATGCTGTAACCGGGTGTAGTACTGCCACTCATTTCGTTAAAAGCACCGGCACCACTGGATACATTCACGATACGACCAAATTTTTGTTTGAGCATAAGGGGAATAAAGGCCTGTGTCATTCGCCATGCACCCATCAGGTTGGTACGAATGGTTTCCTGCACCTCATCCAGGTTAGCATCACAAGCCGTATGCCATGTGTCGTAGTTGATGCCGGCATTGTTTATCAGGATGTCTAAGTGCCCGAATTCATCTTCAACATAGTGCCTGATCCGCTCTACGCTTCGAGCATCTGCAACATCCAGGGGATGAAAATAAACCTCACCATACTTCTGAAGTTTAGCTTGTGCTTTCAGGCCATCTTCCTCTTTCCTGGCTGTCAATATGACCTTATGTCCCTTTTTTAAAAGTTCTTTAACCGTTGCCAGACCAATGCCTCTGTTTGACCCGGTAACCAATGCGATTCGTTGCTCCATGGTGTTTGTATTTTGAATGTGCTTAAAAGACCTCTCCTCATCCTATGCCTTAGTGGCAATAGATAAGGAGAAGTGATACTGAATAGCTGATTAGCCTGGAGGCCGCTTATCTTATAGCTTAGCCTCAAACCATTTGCTAGCTTTATTGATGGCCATGCCTACTTCAGCTTCCTGATCATAGAAATTAAATTGCTGCATTGGTGAATCCAAATCTGTTTCAACCCATTCCAGTTGTTTGTCATCCGTAGCGATCTTCTCAAAGAAGTTTTTTGTGTATTGTGGCAAAACACAGCCGTCTGAGTGAATCATTAAGGTAGAGGCATTCAGTTTCGCCGCATAAGGCATCGGATCTAAAGTTAACCAGTCTTCCCAGCTCATTACCGCAAACTTGTCATTACTCCATTCTTTAATACCACCTCTTTCAGGGTTCAGGTAATAATCAAATGGTCCGTACATGGCTGCAGAAGGGTTAGTGGTTGAGATGGTTTCAATGTATTCGACTACACCATCCCTGGCATAGGTTTCTTTTGCTTTACGCGCCACGGCGATTTTCTCATTGACGCCCTCTTCGCCACCGTAGAATAACTTAACAGCTTCGGCATCCTGCAACCACGATGCTGCAGTTACAACAGCTTTGATCCTGCTGTCTTCAGAAGCGGCCATTAAAGTGTACATTGAACCTGCGCATACGGCGAAAGCACCGATTTTGTCCTTATTCACCTCCGGTAATGAACTCAGGTATGTAACGGCATTTTTGATATCTTCCACTTTCATAGCTGGGTTTTCCCAGAAACGAGGCTCACCTTCACTCTCGCCATAATTTCTGAAGTCAAAAGCAAGGGTAATAAAACCTTCCTTTGCAAAGCGCTCAGCATATAAACCGGCCATTTGCTCCTTTACTGTGGTCCAGCTGCCCGATACAACTATAGCAGGATATGCTTCTCCCTTTTTATAATTAGCCGGATAATACAGGTTACCAACAACTTTTAGACCTTCACTATTAAACGTTACTTGTTCCATCTTTTTATTCGTTTCTGTTAATACTTTAGCCTTTTTAGGATTAGCACAAGCTGTAAAGGCCATTAATACCATTAATATTCCAATTGCATTTCTCATGGTTATTTGATTTTATCGATTAATCCAAATCCTCTTGCCGCAGTAATGGGGTTAAAGATCTCGACATACTCTGTTATTTTTCCTTCTTCGTTAAATTTAAATGTTGCATAGTAATCGTTGTTATACCAACCTGCATCATTCTTAAGCTTGATCCTTCCTTCGAATTTTACAAAAGTCATGGTAGGATCTTCCATGGCATAGATTTCCTCTATGGGGAACTCCATTTTTTCAAAATTAGGGAATACAGGCGCCCAGTATTGACGAATACCGTCTTTACCGCTGGTTCCTTCAGAGAACAGACCTGATGAATAGGGATTGATATGTACACCCTCTTCGTCAAACAGATCAACGACAGCATCAACATTCATATCTTCCAGAGCCTTTAAAAAGGCGCGCGTGTTAGCCTTATTTCGCTCGGCGGTCTGTTTATTCATTGCCAGTTCTTTCTTTAATGTATCCACTTCTTTTTTACATTCTGTATGGCATCCTGTCAATACGATTATTGCCATGATTACCAGTGATAATACTTTATTCATCATTCTGCTTTTTAACATTATCCATTGCTGCTTGTGGTAATTGGGTATTACCATCCTGGTATTTGAAATTGAGCTTCATTTTTGCCACCCTCCAGGTATGACCGTCTTTGATCACTTGCAGATTGTATGACCCTACTACTGTCCATATGTTACCTGCTTCATGTTCCAGGTAATGGCTCGCTGTACCATAGCAAAATACCTCTGCAGTTTCGCCATTGACGCGGGTAATAAAATTACCCAGCTGATGGTGGGTGGCAGTAAAACCTGGTAAAATCGTTTTCCAGGCATCGGTGATTTGTTGTGGGCTTAACTCCACAGCCGGATTACCATCCATGCTTGAGTAATCAAGCTCCACTTTATCGGCAAAAATTGCCTCTACTTTGTCCCAGTCGCGGTTATCACTTGCTACAAATAATTCTGATACCACTTGTTCAATTGTTTCCATATGCTGTGCATGTATACTTATTGATATAATGCTGAATATTAAAAGTGTTAGTGTTCTCATGTTCTCATTGTTTTAATGACATTACAAATGTCGCCATTAGCTGTGCCAATGGCATTTCCATTTCAAAGCAAGAAGTATAAATTTCAAAGGAGATGGGGATTAGGATGTGGGATGTTATGATTCCCCGGTTTCCAATTCCCTGTTTGAAACATAACCCGTACCCATTCAATAATTTACATAAATAACTCAGACCAGTCAATGTAGATGTAATACTCATTAATGAGTGTTCCTTCCATCTTAAAAATATCGCAGAAAGGTACTGTTAGTTGAGAGCCATCAAGACGTGTATAAGTAACCGTTCCACGATGCACCAGTGAATTACCTGATTCAAAAATGTCGCTTACATTGTGTGCTGTGGATCGCACTGCAGGGAAGAATCCTTCAAACACTTTTCTAATGTTCGCTTTCCCTTTCACGACTTCTCCATTGCCTGCCACAAAAAGGCAATCTTCAGTTAAAAACGACAATACTCTATCCAATAGTTTAGCATCCAGTGCTTCTGATAAAGCATCAATATTCTTAAATTTTCTTTCCATGTTATACTAGTTTAAGTTGGTCTCTATCAGACCATTGATTTATTATTCTTATAATTATCTTTAATTGGCATATTGCAGTGACATTCGGGTGATCTTATTATTTCCATCCCACCAGTAATGGTAATGTACCACCCAGCTTAACCAGTTGACTTCAGTTTTTGCATAACCTTCACTTTCCTCGAGGATGGCTCGATGCTTAAATGTTTCTCCGCTGGGAATCACTTCTCTTAATGCCCATGCTCTGACATTTTCCCGCCCTGTAATTTCACGACTAACATCTATGATCGTGATGGTGTCAGCAAAAGCATCCATATAAGTATCAATGTCTTTACTGTTGGCCCCTGTTTGATAGGCCAGAATAGGAGCCGGTATATCTCCTTCTGCATCCCGGTTGATTTCAGCCTCCTCTGCAGGGATAAGCACATTATCATCTGCTGAGCATGACATAAATAAAAGAGCCGTTAAAATCCATAAGTATCGTTCCATAACATTCGTTTTTTCCATTTGTATATACAATTAAGTAATTGTGTTGATTGCTTAAACTTCTTAATGCAAAGCTAAAGTGCTGAAACCACGAGGGATTTAGCATTTCAAAGCAAGAAGTATAAATTTCAAAGAAAGAGGATTGGGATGTTAGGATGTTCGATGTGATGTGAGATTTCAACTATAAACTACTAAACACATCAACTCTTTCAACTCACTGGCAGTTCAACAGTTCGACACTTCAACAGTTCGACGGTTCGACATATGGATGTTAGGATGCTCGATGTGATGTAAGATTTCAACTACTAAACTCATCAACTCTATCAACAGTTCGACAATTTAGCAGTTCGACGATTCGACAGATAGTTCAACAGGCAGTTAACCCATTCAACTATAAACTACTAAACTCATCAACTCTATCAACAGTTCGACAATTTAGCAGTTTGACGATTCGACAGATAGTTCAACAGGCAGTCAGTCCATTCAACTATAAACTACTAAACTCATCAACTCTATCAACAGTTCGACAATTTAGCAGTTCGACGATTCGACAGATAGTTCAACAGTTCGACACTTCAACCCCCTCACCTTCAACATTCCCTTTCCTATAAGTAAGAGGTGTAATACCTGTATTCTTCTTGAAAAAGGAACTGAAATTATTGGGTGATTCAAAATGCAGGGAATAGGCGATTTCCTTTACACTGTTATTGGTTTGAATTAGTTCTGACTTAGCCAGTTTAAGGATGTGGTTGTGAATATGATTAAGTGCAGTCTTGCCTGTAATGGATTTCACCACTGCATTTAAATGATTGGGATGAATACTCAATAATTGTGCATAATAAGTAGGAGAATGCAGGTTGGCAAAAGTCTCCAGCTTAGCTTCAGGATAAAAACTTGTTTTAATAAGCTTCTGAAAACGTGATAGCAGCTTTAAGTCAGCAGTGCGAATTTGCTCACTGGCTGTTGTGCTATCTACATTCCTGGTGAACAGACGCTTAATATGGTTTAGTAAGTCCAGGAGGTAAACCTGTATAAAGGCAAATTTATCGGCATTGTCACTTACATACTCCTCTTGTATGCGTTGATAGATACTTAGAATTTCCGGTAAATCATTGGCGCTTATTTCAAAAGGTATGGACTCATCGATCTTCAGAAAGGGATAGTCGTCCAGTAAACGGTCAAAATGGTGCGATGATGCCAGGAAATCCTGTGAGATCATAATGTAAAAGCCCGACCAGTTGGGAACAATATCCCACGATAGTATTTGAAAAGGCGAATTGAAAAATACGGTTACGCCCTTTGGGAAATCGGCATGATGGCCTGTGATGGCTTTACCACCTCCATCGGCTTTAATGGCAATGGAATAAAATTCATGTCTGAAAGGCGGCATCTGTGGAATGACCTTACCCATGTTATCTTCAAAACTGCGAATATCAAAGTGAGGGTGCCTGGGGGCACCGATACCTATGGCTGTACAATAGTCGATAATAGTCTTGAAGTGTTGCATATGGCCAAATATAGGGAAAGTAATTTGTTTGTATAAAATGTTTCAATAAGGGGGCTTTAGTCAAACTTAAGCCCGTATTTGGATAAATAGTCAATCATCTCGGCAACCCTGGGGTTTTTCAGACTTTTACGGGCATAGGATAAGCCGATCTCGCGGAAGTACCTGGGACCATTATACTCTTTAATGTGAATCCCAGGTTTATCCTTCACCAGGTATTTGGGTAAAAAGGTGATACCCAGCCCCGCCATTAACAAGGTCAGCACTTCTGTTTTACTCTGGCAATTGGCGATCGTATTCCATTTATCACCTGTGTTATTCAGTATGGACAGGCACTGTTGATGCGCTTCACAAGGGGGACAATGGATAAAGGGTTCTCCGCTTAAGTCGCTTATTTCAATGCTGTTTTTATTGGCGAGAGGATGGTTTTCTGGAATACAGAGTACGTAATCTTCTTTAATCAGGGGTAGAAACAGGTGTTCCTCAAACTTCCATTCCCTCACAAGTAGATTAACTTCACACTCTCGTCCGATCGGACGCACATCCCATTCAATTTCTCCTAAAAGATGGCTCATCTTTTTAAAAAATGAATGCTTTAATGCCGGGGGTAAACTATCGGCAATGCCAATCACGACTTTTGTTCTGATATGACTTTGTCTAAAAAGGTCGGGAATGGCGTTTAACTCACCAAGCAAGCGTTTTGCTATAGGATAGAGGTAGTGTGCATCTTCTTTGATTTCCACTCCGCGTTTATGACGGGTAAATAGTTCTTTACCTATAGTTTCCTCCAGTTGTTTAAGGGCATTGGAAATATTGGGTTGAGAAACAAAACACTTTTCTGCCGCTCTTGACAGATTCTTTTCTTCGTAAATAGCTACAAAAAATCTCAGTAGGCGTTCATCCATAATTTTATCTTATAACAGACATCAAAAATAAGTATTTTGAGACGAATATCATGAGGTGTACATTTGCAATGCCTTATTTACAAAGGTATAAATGAGTATTGTTACTATAAAAGTTATCATTATGAATACTAATAATAAACTGATCGTCATTACCGGCGCGAGCTCAGGTTTTGGTCTTGAAATAGCAAAAGAATTTGCCAAAGATGGCTATCCATTGCTTTTACTGGCCCGGCGTGTTGAGAAAATGGAGGCCTTGCAATTGCCCCATACTATCTGTAGAAAAGTAGATGTAAGTGATAAGCAGGAATTTGAAGCTGCTGTTCGTGAAGCAGAAGCTGAATATGGAAAAACCGAACTGATCGTCAATAACGCAGGGGTCATGCTCTTGGGTGATATAGCCACACAGGACGCACAGGAATGGAAAACCATGTTGGATGTTAATGTTATGGGGGTCATGAACGGCATGCAGATCGTGATGAATGATATGAAAGAGCGTCAGTCTGGTACCATTATAAATGTTTCGTCAATAGCAGGCGTGCAGCCCTTTGGAAATCATGCCGCCTATTGTGCAAGTAAGTTTGGTGTTACCGGCTTAACCCGCGTTGCCCGTGGAGAGATGTCACCATATAATGTTCGCGTATTGTCAATAATGCCAGGTGCTGTTAGTACCGAACTGTTAGGGCACACAAGCGATCAGGCTATTATTGATGGGTATAACGACTGGAAGGAATCAGTAGGAGCAGTAAATATCACAGCCAGTGATGTGGCTAAAACCATTAAGTATGCTTACGAACTGCCACAGTCAGTCTCACTACGCGAAATAATTATTACCGATACAAAGCAGGATGCGTAAAAGTTCTGACTTTTTTTGTTGTAAGGCCGGTGGTAATAATACACATCCTTCGGTAAGCAATTTAAAAACGGCTATTGAAGCCTTATAAAAGAATAACTTTCAGATTTATAGATAGGCCTGATCAATACAAGTGATGGATGATCAAAAGTCACTTCCCCACGGAAGTGGCTTTTTTAATACTACACGTACTCATCAAATAAATGGATAAGTGACTATTTTCTTCCCTTGAGTATACACTTCATCGGGATTTATTGCACCACGCAAGGTACCAACTTCGACTCCGCCTCGGAATTTCTTCGGTAACTCTTCGGAGCTTCTTCGGTAATCCTTCGGTAATTGTTCGCTTACGCGCGTAGCCGAACAATTACCGAAGGATTACCGAACAAATACCAAAAAAGGACCGATTGTTGGTCGAAAATGACCCGAAAAAGGGTCAAACAGACTCAAAAAATGATGTTTTCACGTACTTTTTAGGCATTTTGTGCAAAAAGGGCCATTTCTCTAACGTGGTTTGAGTTAATGCAATAAACATAAGTAGTATCTAAAAGTACTTAACTATCACAATGTTTGATAGTTGGGATTTTCTTCAAATTACAATGCATGCACTGTCATTGCAAAGAGCTATTGATCGCAGTATGTTTGTTGAAAATAGAAAACGAACTTAAAATACAAGGATCATGAACTTCAGGAAAGTAAAGGAAATAGTGCTATTAAAAGCGTGTTATCATTTCAGCTGTAGAACATTTTTTTTAACTGAGATCAATACTTGCTCTCAAAAGCAAAGACAACAACCAATACTAAACCAATGGCGACTTTAACCGGCCAGTAGGGAATAGCCATACCTGCAATGGCGGCAATAATAACCGCTTTTAACAGACGTCCTGAGCGTCGCTCCATTTTAGATTTAAACTGTACGAGCTTGAGCTGACGCTTCTCCATATCAAGCAAAAATACCCCGTCATTTTCCACCACATAGTCATATTCCAGCAACTGACGGCGGGTGTTTCTGTTGCGGGCGCTAATAGCCTGGCTGCCACTTTTAACTTCGACAATGTATTTTTTACCATTCTTCTTCACAATATAATCGGGCTGTATTTCGGCATACATCACTTCACCATCTTCCATGTATTTGTGTTCGTAAATGCTTTGATAATCGATAATGGTGTAGCCCTTGCTTCTCAGGAAACTCCTGGCCTGAAGTTCCAGTTTATTGCCGCGTTCAAAACGCTTACGTACTTTTCGCTCCTGAAGATAAGCTTTGATTTTGTACCTGATAATAAAGAAAACCAAGGCCACTATTATAAGACCCAGCGATAAGAATATAAGGTGGTTTTGGTTGGTGTAATCGAAGTTATACATCGTGTTTTCAGTTATTAGCTGCAAAAGTAATGTCTTGTAGGTATATTATCGAATGTAGGAAGGAAATTAAATGGCAAGGTTTGTTAGATGGAATTGCGATAAGAGCGGTGAGCGGTGAGAGCTGAGAGGTGAGAGGAAGTAAAAATGTAGGATTTTAGTTATCGTCTGACGTGAATCAACTGTTAAACTCTTAAACTCTTTCATCAATGCGTTGCTTATAAAGTTTAGAAGTTGATTGGTTTATCAGTTGAAAGTTAAACTCCTCAACTGTTAAACTCTTCAACTCTTTTATCAATGCGTTACTTATAAAGTTTAGAAGCTGATTGGTTCAATACAATTCAATTCATCAACTTTTTCGACAATTAGACGATTAGACAATTTATCAACTCTTGATAGACTTCAGATAAAAAAGGGAATGGTTCAACTAAAACGATAACTTTACGGTTTCTTTAGTGAGGTAAATTGAGTTGTAATGAAGAATTCGACATGTAACTTTGAGCGTTGTCAGCCACAGCAGATTGTTGCTGATTTTTATGATAAGATATTAGGCTATGTGGTAAAAAAGGTATCTGATGCAGAAATGGCCAAAGACATTACGCAGGAAGTAATGGGCAGGATGATTGATGCCTACAGTAAGAAAAAAACAATAGAGAATGTAAAGGCGTGGTTGTTTCAGGTTAGCCGAAATGTAATAGCTGATCGCTATCGAAAAGATGCACCAGGTGCAGATTATGAAGATGTTGAAGCCCTGGAGCAGGCTGAAGAACCGGATATAACTACTGAAGACTTTATTATACCGATGATTAACCTTTTGCCCGATGAATACAGGGTACCGCTTTATATGAGTGATATTGATAATGTTAAGCAGGCTGATATTGCCTTACAACTAAATATATCCTTATCGGCTGCTAAAATGAGGTGTCAGCGTGGTCGCAAGAAACTTCAGGAGATGTTTTTTGAATGTTGTGATATTCAATATACTGAAAGCGGTGCTTTTGCCGGTTGTACCATAAAATCGAGCTGTAGCGTTTTGTTGGAAGAAGAACAGAAGCTTATTCAAAAACGGAATAGGGAATAGTTATCTGTGATTCATATAATTCAATAAATTACCAACTAAAATCTAACTCTTTTTAACATGAATGACTTCTTTTATATAAAAAAAGGCGTACTATATTCGTATTTCTAAAGTTAAGATAAACAAGTATATACGCTGATGCTTTAATTTATTTCGGACTTTTTTTCTTCTTTCTTGTGTCTTTTTGATTGTGTTTTCGACTTCCTAATTGAATCGAAAAAATAACAATTAAATCTCGTCAGAATGAGTCGGAAAATATTAGTAAGCACATCCATTATTGGATTTATAACATCTGCATTGAGCTTCCTTGGAATTATCAGTTGTTGTGGTTTTCCTGTGATCGCAGCATTTTTAGCCTGGTTTGGAATTGGCGTTTCGCAATTGGCATTCTTTTCACAGTATCAGAGCTGGTTCACTGGCATAGCTGTCATTGCCCTGATGTATGGCTTTTATACCACTTATCGTAAACCCCAACCCAGCAAAAACAAAGCTTCGTGTTGTACACCTGATACTTCAGAAGAACAATCGTGCTGTAGTATTGATAAAGGATCTAATCGTATTGCCAAAGTGATGCTTTGGTTGGGATTGATCGCTGTATCAGCTACTTTCTTAATGAATGATAAGAATACTACAAAGCAGGGAAAGAACTGTTGTGCATCATCTACAGAAACAACAGGTATGCAGCAGTCGGATACATGCTGTCCCAATTAAGAACTTCAATCACACTGGTAACCAATTAAATTATTTATAATATGCAGGAAGGATTAATACAAGCCATCAGGAATTTATTCTATAGTGTTTTAAGTATTCAGGCAACACCATTTTATGACAGTCTGACAAAAACACTTGGCAACTTTATTTTTATCACCTTGGAACTCTTTGTGCTCTTTATTGCAATAACGGCTATCATTGAGTATGCGATGATTCATGTAAATCAAAACAAATTGCAACAATTATTCAGGGGCAAAGGAGTGATGGGTAATATCGCCGGCGCTGTTTTTGGAGCTGTGACCCCATTTTGCGCATGTTCGACCATACCCATGACTGTTGGATTTTTAAATGCTTCTTTACCATTTGGTTCAGTCATGTCATTCCTCATCTCATCACCTTTGTTAAATCCTGTCATTGTTGCCATGTTGGCCGCCACTGTAGGACTTAAGAATGCTGTCATCTATTTTGCCCTGGCTTTTACGCTTTCTGTGTTGTTTGGACTGGCACTGGATAAGTTGGGCTTTTCCAAACATGTAAAGGCTGTTAAAGTAAGTGGAGGCAAGGATATGGTGGTGGATGGCATTGATGTCAGAAGGAAATTAACCATAAGCAAGAAATTAACTATTTCATTACAGGCTGGTTGGGAGTCATTAAAACCGATATTAGGCTACCTGTTTATAGGAGTGGGGATAGGAGCTGCCATATACGGTTATCTGCCCGAAGGTGAAACCATTGCTAAATATGCAGGTGAAGGTAATGTGTTTGCTGTACCCCTGGCATCTATCATAGGTATTCCACTGTATATAAGGGCTGAAACAGCCATACCTATTGCCATGTCATTGATAAGCAAAGGAGTGGGAATGGGAACTGCCATTGCCTTGATTATTGGAGGAGCAGGTATGGCTATACCTGAAATGACAATGTTGGCTAAAATATTTAAAAGAAAGCTGCTGGTATCTTTTATTACAGTCATTTTCCTGGTAGCGGTTATTTCAGGTTATGCATTCAATATCATCCTGTAAGATACAACAGGAATGGGTGAATAAAAAAGGTTGATAAATACTAACATTTTAATTATTAGACGTATGGGATTATTTAAAAAATCAAAGAAAAGCGCTGATTGTTGTACTATTAAGTTTGAAGAGATCAAAGAAAAACAATCAGGTAAAGACAAGGGATGCTGTGAGTTTCAAATTGAAGAACGACTTCAGGTTATTCAAAAAGATGAAAAGAAGAAGGGGTGCCGTGAGTAAGACTTCTTAAATCGTATGACATAATGTAGTATCTAGATAAAACAGGCCCGGTAAGAATACTTCTTACCGGGTTTAGTTTTATCAATTAAAAGTTGAACCAGATAAGGATGCAGTTAACCAGGCATCTCTTAGTAGGTGAACTATTGTCAGGTAATTCAGTCATAATGACGTGGTTAGTGTCAATTTGCATGTCAAGTTGTCTGTGTGGCGATGTTCCGTTTTATCGACCCGAAAAAAATAAATAGCTGACTACCAATGTAGAAATGTTGCCTTTGTATGCAGGGCTTAATATTTGGCATTGAGTTTGAAAAAATGTAGGTGAGTTAATTAAAATTTGTTGAACTAAATTTTTGGAGGACATAATTATGACACTTGCAAAATTATCTAACAACTGGTTCCCATCAGTTCCTTCAATCTTCGATAGATTTTTTGATGGAGAATTGATGGATTGGAATAGAACAAACTTTTCAAGCACCGATACAACCCTACCTGCGGTTAATGTAGAGGAGAATGACAATGAATTTTTGATCGAAGTTGCAGCTCCGGGCTTGACAAAAGATGATTTTAGGCTTAATTATGACAATGGTCGTCTGACTATTTCATCTGAAAAGAAAAATGAAACAGAGGAAAAAAGTGAAGGTAAAATAACCAGGCGTGAGTTTAGTTATCAGTCTTTCCAGCGTTCCTTTACCGTTTCGGAAACAATGGTGAATGCTGAGAAGATAAGCGCTAATTATGAAAATGGCATTTTACACATTACACTTCCTAAACGTGATGAGATGAAGCCAAGACCACCAAAACAAATTGAAATCAAATAAGTAAAGAAGGGTGTTCAAAATGAAACATATTTCTCGCAAAGTGCGCGAAAAGAAAGTACGCAAAGTTCGCAAGGTATTGAATAAAAATACCATATGCCTGGCGGTCTTTGCGTAATTCTAAGTGGTGCGATAGCTATCGCACTTTGGGTGAAACATGAATTTTTGACATCCTTTTACAACTAACCATAAATAGTATAAACGATGCTGGAAGGATATAAAACTGTACTGAAGGGCGTGAGAGATAGTGAGTTTCTATTTAGGAAAGAGTTGAGAAAGACCTTATCGTGGATAACACCTGAAGAGCAAATAGAACTCATTGACTGGGTTAAACTGGAGTTCAGTGATACACACGCCGGAATTATTAAAGAGATTTTATCAATGAATGTTCAGCATTCTTCCTGATGTAAGAGTTTTATTAAAAGAGGGTGTTCGAGAATCAGGTATTTATGGCTTAGAGGGCAAACAAATAAAAGATAATTGTCTGAGTTTAGGCAATTCTGACATTATATATGGTTTGAGAGACTCAACTTTATTTTGGAACACCCTCTGTACTTAATTAGTAACTTCATATGGCTTATTGTCTTGTATGCGCCAGTTAGTTCATCCGACTTTTTATTTCATTCCTCCTGTAAATACAACTATTTATCAAAATAAAGAGTTACTGTCATCATGCTTATGTGCAGCACCGACTCAAAACGATAACTTCGCAGGGACCTGATGATATACAGTGTTATTGTTTCTATACTCCTGTGAAAGTGATAATAATGGTATGGTTTAATTTACCAGGGCCTTCTCATGAGTAGGGTAATGACATTTTCATCAATAATGAACACAATAACATAAGCTTTAATGATGAAGACTTTTAACTTTAAAACAACCCTCTTAGGCAGGATTGCCTTTCTTTTTCTATTAACGGTATGTACCGTTACAACTGCCCGTGCGATAAATGACGAGGGTACCGGTTTACCTGGAGATAACCTGGATTTATATGCCACACTTAAGCTGTTTCAGGAATCGAAAACCATAGAAGAGTTTGAAGCCAGCTTAAATAAGGAGGAAACCGGGATCAATAACCTGGATTTAAACCTTGATGGCGATGTGGATTTTATCAAAGTGGAGACCCAACAGGATGGCGACGATTTTGCATTTGTACTCCAGGTGGATGTTACAAAAGAGGAGGTACAGGATGTTGCTGTTATACTGGTATCGAAAGATGAAGCCGGTACAGTAAGCGTGCAAATGGTTGGCGATGAAGAATTGTACGGTAAAGACTATGTGATTGAACCAAAAACAGAAAAGGAAGCCATTACGGCCAATCCCGCCTATTCAGGTCCCGATACTGTAGTTGTGAAGAGCGAGCCTGCCCAAGTTGTAGTGATAGAATCGGAACCCATAGTTCAGTATATCTATTCGCCTGTTTATGTGCCATACCACCCGCCTTATTATTATGGCTACTACCCGGTATACTATCATCCTTATCCTGTTATTTCCATTAATATTTATTTTGGGCGTCATCGTCATCATCACCACCATTACTATGGCGGACGACGAGGAGGTAATAATACCATTATCATTAATAATAACAAGACTTACAACAACTATACGGTCAATCGAAATACTTCCAACACTGTAATAGCCAATAAAAAGGAAGGCAGTTACAAGAAAAACAGCACGGTTAAAACACCTGCCAAGGCTACAACATCTCAAAAACAACCATCAAAGGCCAATACTAAATCATCCAATGCCAAAAGCAAGGCAAAGAACAAGCAAACAGCGCCAGTCAATAAAAGCAATGTAAAGCAGGCTAAACCTGCTAAACCGGCGCAAAAACCCGCTAAGCGCCCCGCTAAAAGACCAACAAGAAACTAGAGAAATTAAGCTGCAGGATTGAGTGTGATGATCAGTGATTGTCAAAGCATGCTGCAGCTTTTTTTCATTTCAAGCCATATGCACAGGCTTAAAAAACATTTCAACCTCCTCTTGATAGGATAAATGCTTATGATGTTCTTTTTGGGTTGATTATGATAATGATTGTCCCATAGTTTATGGATAAGCGTATTATAAATGTTCCAGACCTACAGCCTGGATTGTCATTGTATATATGTGCTTGGGGCGTTGCCTTTTAGTGTTCGAAAAGATTCAAACATTCACATATATAGTGTTTTGCAAGCTGTAAATCAGCTCTCCTCCTGGCAAGGAGGAGTACCTCGACGAAGGAGAGGGGAGGTGGTTT
>NZ_JBNGPA010000041.1:0-35930 GCF_050589845.1 Carboxylicivirga agarovorans
AATTTACGACACAATAGAGGCTTATGTGTTTCTTATTACAAACATACAGCCTTTTTGTAAGGAGGAGAGCTGATTTACATGATGCATAGATCTATACGTTTATAAAACTTCTTTTCGAACACTAAAAAGCAGTGCGGTCCGGCGACGCAGATGAAAGAGGAGAACTGGCTTGTGCGACAGGAAAAATACATCAAAGATTTAAGGGGAGCATTAATCTCAAAGAATAAAAAAATGCCTGGAATGGCATTTTAATTGGATTGGTTTAAATTAGCAACCATGATTAGAAAAACATTCAAAAACATAGAAGAATTTAATGAAGATCAATGTTTACCTAAACCTGAAAATCCCCTTTTTAGTATTGGGAATGTAAAATCAGGACCAGATGAGATTCGCCAAAAGCATCCCACGCAAAAGGAAATAAGCTATACCAACGAATTTTATGTTATTAGTCTGAAGAAGATCGTTTCCGGGGAGATCATTTACGGACGAACAAAATATGATTGTACCACCGGAACAATGCTTTTTTGGGCACCAAATCAAACCCTTATTACCAGGGATATAGCCATAGCTTCAGATATATGGTACATTAATTTTCATGATGATTTTATTCGGGGGCTGGATATTCGTAAGCGCATTAAAAACTATAATTTCTTCAATTATAATGTTAACGAGGCGCTGCATCTTTCGCCAACTGAAGAAGAAACTGTAAAATCTATTTTCAGAAACATTGAAAAAGAATACCATAATAACCAGGATGAGTTCAGTAAGGATATTATCGTTTCTCACCTTGAAACCCTTTTAAAATACGCCGATCGCTTTTATAAACGTCAATTTCTTAACCGTAAGGAATTAAATAAGGATTTAATGACCCGCTTCTATGACGCATTAAACGCTTATTTTGAAAACGATCAGCAAATTGACAATGGCATACCCTCATTAGCCTACATGGCTGATCAATTAGGGATTAGCCAGCGCTATTTAAGTGATAGTATCAAAGCCGAATCAGGTAAAACCGCCATTGACCAAATTAATTTGTATTTGGTTGAAGAAGCTAAGAATCTGCTGCTTCAACCCAATGCTTCAATTACAGAAACAGCCTACAAACTCGGTTTTGAATATCCTCAATATTTTACACGCTTGTTTAAGAAAAAAACAGGTGTCAGCCCTAAGGGGTATATCGAATCAGCCAATGTGAATTAATTTCCGCTTGAGCATGATTCGTATCCTTCGGTGGTTTTCATTAACTATACGCTTCAATTATCATGCTGCTTTCTTAAAGTTGACATGATTAGAGGATTATGCTATTACTGCCTGCTTTTTTTGTCTATTTGACACCTAATGTGCACCTTTAGGTTTGAAACATAAATACATACAAGCAGATGCAATGTCGCGCTTAATACTCTGATCAATATGATTCATGGTAATGGAATAACAGACAAAAGTCGTATTGCCGAATTATTAGCGGTTTTTGTAACAGGTGCAGGTAAATTCATATTTATGGATTACTTAAACTGGCGGTTGCCGTTCATTCTTGTTTCAATGACCGGCTGGGTAGGATATGTTATTTGGCGAAGTACAAAACAGCGATATATTCTGGAGCATTGGGGATTTGGATTCACTAACTTTAAGCAGGCTTTAAAAAAGGTGCTTCCCTTTGGTATATTGGCGTTTGTTGTTTTTGTAATAATAGGCATAATGCAGAATACCATTAATCTCACCTGGCATATCATACCAATACTACTTATTTACCCCATATGGGGCGTTATACAACAATTTTTAGTTATTGCTTTGGTGGCGGGGAATCTTCAGGACATTGAAACGGTCTCTGTAAAAAAAACTCTGACCATACTGATAACTGCTGTTTTCTTCGGAGTATTGCATTATCCTTATAATTGGCTGATTATTGGTACTTTTATTCTGGCCTTATTTTATGGCTATGTTTATTTACGGGTTAGAAACATTTGGGTTTTAGGTTTGTTTCATGGCTGGCTTGGAGGATTGTTCTTTTACACGGTAGTTAACCGTGACCCTTTTATTGAGGTATTCGGTAAGTATTTAAATTAAGAACAGTTTGTAATAATACCGTATGTTTGTCATGGAGTAATACGAGGCCATGCTTCACACTTATGTATGGATTATTAATATTTAAATTCAATATGAAAATTAATTCACCACTTCTGTTAATTGGCTTAATATCAATAATATTGACATCTTGTCTTAACCAGCAAAAAGAGAAAAAAGAAATGAAATATTCATCAGCCATTACCTTCCTGTATTACGATGATTTTGAATATGGTATTAACTTTTTTGAAAATGTGTTAGAATTGAACCTGGTTATGGATCAGGGATTTGCAAGGGTGTACCAGGTTAATGAAAAAGCATTTTTAGGCATCGTACAAAAGAGGGATACAAGTGAACTGGCAGGCAGTACTTTGTTCTCCTTAACCACTGCCAATGTTGACAGAGAATTCGAAAGGGTTAAAGCTTTGGGCACAATTAATTTAAGTGAGATGAAATACTTTGAATCAATCCCGCTTAAATCCTTCTTTTTTGACGACAAAGAGGGGCATAAGTTTGAAATTCAACAATTCTTAAAAGAAGAAGATGTACTTCAATTTTAAAGTTGTGAATGTTCCTGTAGCCAAACTTACGATATCAATTTTCTAATGGTGACATCACATGCAACAATTGGACAACTATACAAAGGAAAAGCTTACCATCGATCTAACCCAGGCTAACCTGATTGGTATTCTGATCCTTATACCCATAGTGGTGTTATTTGGTGTTCCATTCTATTTTATTTGGACCCCTACCATTGATATTAAGGCATTTATGGAGGCTGTAAGCCCCTGGACATTAGGATTGGGACTCATAAGGCTACTTGCCTGGTTGGTATTCGGAATAATTGCCCATGAGTTCATACACGGACTTACCTGGGCTATCTTTGCCACTAAAGGATTCAAATCCATACGTTTTGGAGTCCTATGGAATATGCTGACACCTTATTGTCATTGCAAAGAACCATTAACTGTCAGGCAATACATCACGGGTGCAATTACACCTGCCATATTTCTCGGCTTTTTACCCTGTTTATATGCCTTATTCACCGGGGATACAGGGGTACTTATTTTTGGTATGTTTTTCACAATGGCAGCCTGTGGCGATTTCATGATCATTCATCTTATTCGCAAAGAAAATGGCTCTGACCTGGTGCAGGACCATCCGTCAGAAGCCGGCTGTTATATTTACAGGAAAACCAAATAACAGCAGCTTTTAAGGCTTAAGCTAAACGTATGGTGTTTTTATTTGTTAGTTGTGTGTGCTGAAAGTAAAACAACAACAAAGTATTGATTACTATCTCTATGAATAAGAAAGTAGCTATTTTAAGAGGCATCAACGTAGGAGGAAAGAGAAAAGTCTTAATGAACGATTTGAAGTTATTGTGCCGGAAAATAGGGTGGATGCATGTAGAGACTTATATACAAAGTGGAAATGTAATATTTGACTCAGATCACTCAAATGCTCAATTAGAGGAGGGGCTGGAGCAGGCAATTGAAGAACAATATGGCTTTGATGTGCCTGTCATTGTTCGTAGTTCAAGTGAAATTAAGGCTTTGATCGATAAGAATCCGTTTTATGACAAGGATGTTGATATAATAAAGTTGCACCTGACTTTCTTAAAAGACAGCCCAACCAATGAATGCATTGAGAAAGCGAAGGCTTGTGTGCATGATCAGGACCAGTTTGAGGTAGTTGATAAAAATGTTTTTATCCGCTGTGAGGGCAAATACCACCAATCCAGGTTAACCAATGCTTTCTTTGAGAAGAATCTGAAGTTAGGAGCCACAACAAGGAACTGGAAAACGGTTTTAAAATTGAAAGAGCTGTGCGAATAAATTAGATAGTGCCTGTCTTTTAACAGATCTACTAAAAATGCTTATTCAAAAATAGTGTGAAACTTTATAAAAACTTTCACCTTGTAAGCATCGTTTAAATCGATTCTGTAAATTTTTTTTGGAATGGCTGAAATAACAAATAATACTTAATTATTTATTATTCAGTGGCTTGAGTGTGAGGCTTAAATCTTACCTGGTAGTACATCGTCAATTTAGACTAGTTCTGTTTTTATATGACCTTTTCTGTAATACAGCACGACGTAAATAGAAAAATCATATTTTTATTCGATCTTTTACAAATATTACAAAGCATGAATAAATGGCTGACTATGGTTTTGTTAACCATGTGCCTGGGACTGGCAAGGGCACAAATAACAGATTGGGAAACCTACTATGAGAAATCTAACTTCCTGGAAACCCCCAGGTATGATAAAACAATAGAATACTGTGAACAATTGGCCGATCATTCAGATTTCATTGAATATACCAGCTTTGGTAAAAGTGTTCAGGGGCGCGATTTGCCATTACTGATCATTGACAGAAACAGGAATTTTACACCTCAGGCCATTAAAGAATCAGGCAATGCTGTTTTAATGATTGAAGCGTGCATTCATCCCGGTGAATCGGAAGGAAAAGATGCGGGCTTTATGCTACTCAGGGATATACTGATCCACAACAAGTATCCTGAGTTGCTTGAAAACACCAGCATTTTATTTATTCCCATTTTTAATGCTGACGGGCATGAGCGTTTCAGTGCTTACAACCGCATCAATCAGAATGGACCAAAGGAAATGGGATGGCGCACAACAGCTGAAAATTACAATTTAAACCGTGATTTCACTAAGGCTGATGCTCCTGAAATGCAACAATGGCTGACATTATTCAATCAATGGCTACCTGATATGTTTGTCGATATCCATACTACAGATGGTGCTGATTATCAATATGCAATCACCTATGGTATGCATGTAATGGGCGATATGAATCCTGAACAAACAGACTGGCAGAATCAATACCTGGGCAAAATCGAAGAACAGCTAAAAAAGGATGATATATTGATGTTTCCCTATGTGTCTTTCAGAAGATGGCATGATCCGCGAAGCGGATTGATAAGGCAAACATCATCGCCACGCTATTCCACAGGCTACCTGGCCAGTCAAAATCGTCCGGCTTTACTGGTGGAAACACATATGCTTAAAGATTATAAAACAAGGGTAGATGCCACTTATCAGCTCCTGAAGCACACCATTGCTTATACAGATACGCATTATCAAACGCTTAAGGGCATGAACAGGAAGGCTGATAATGAGTCGGAAAACATGGCAGGGAAGGAGTTCGTACTCAGCTATTATACCTCTCAAAAGGATAGCACAACAGTTTTATTCAAAGGTGTGGAGTACGATATAGTTCACAGCGATCTAACCGATGGTATATGGGTGCAATTCAGCGATAAACCAAAAGATTACAACCTGGTTTTATTCGATAGCCTCATGCCGGGTAAGAAAGCTTTGTTGCCCAATGCCTATATCATTCCAGTTCAATGGTATCACGTGATCAATAAGTTAAAGTTACATGGCATTCAGTATATTACTCTTAACGAGCCCAAAGAGATAGCTGCTAAGACCTATAAATTCAGTGATATTAAGTTTGCCGGCTTCCCCTTTGAAGGGCGACAGATGGTAGAAGATTTTGAAATGGAGGAAGTTGCAATGCTTAAGACCTATATGCCAGGCTCGGTCATTGTTCCCCTAAATCAGCGGACAGGAAAGATAATAGCTCATCTGCTGGAACCAGAGGGACCTGATTCGTTTTTACGATGGGGCTTTTTCAACTCCATATTCGAACGTAAAGAGTATGTGGAAACATATATCATGGAGAAAATGGCACGGGAAATGATTAAAGAAAATCCTGATCTGCTTAAGGAATACAAGCAGGCTTTAGAAGAGCATCCTGAGGTATACAATAATCAGTGGGCTAAGGTTTTTTGGTTTTTGGAACGATCGGCTTACCGCGATCAGCAGAAAAACATATACCCGGTTGGGAAGATTTATAATTCAGAGTTTTAAGGGGCTTGAATGGTTAGTGTTGATGATTTGCAGGCTTCAAAGCAGGAAGAATTAACAAACTGTATCTCGCCTTTTCTATCCATGATGAAAATAAAGAAATTGCATTACCCATTTCTGGCATCCATAGGATTATATGGAAGTCGATTAAAAAAAGTTGATTACCTGCAATATAGTAGTCAATAAATCGTTACGATAAAATGTGAGAATAAACGTTTACCGTTTGTTTTTAAAAATCAGTGGGGGGTACATTAGTACCCCCTTTTATTATTATAATATTTGCAGATCATATGCAGGAGGCAGTACCTCTGAATAATTAAGAACACTTTGTTGTTAGTTATTTCTTTAATGGTTTGCCATTTAAAGTGTTACATCCCCATGAAATACGTTTGCAGATTCATATCTTAAAACAAGGCCCCGATAATTATCCGGGTAAAGGATTAATCGGATTGCTATGGCTTCATATTAGGTTTTGCCTGCTTTGATCTCATTTATATACTAATCTTTCCAACTCAGAACGATTATTTTGACGATGCGGTGGTCTGTTTTCCTTCTAAGCCGGGTCAAGCGGGCGTTAGTACATGGGGGTGAAACACAGATGAATGCGGGAGAAAAAAGGCTTATGCGATGTGAATAATTCATTAAGGATGTGGATTGAAGCTTTAATTGGACTTGCTACGATAGTTATCGTTGTTGTTTCTTTTGTGGTCATGACGAAAGGAAACCGACTGTTAAGGCATGCTCAACAGATATAATTGTTGATTTACTAATGATGATTGTGAGTTGATTTATCGAGTTGTTGATCTCTCAAATTGAATATTCTGGACACCTGACTAAGTGAACTGTATTTCGCCCCATTTAACAACACAATCCCACTGCATATAACATCAAAAAAACAGAAACAGATCATCCTAACAATTACAACCATTACAATCCTTTAATCAAAAGTCTATTTTACAATAATACATGCGTATGAGTAATTTATGGTCGAATTTTGATCAAAACTTAACCAAAGTGTCTTCGGTAAGTCTTCGGTAATTCTTTGGTACGCCTTCGGTATTTCTTCGGAACCGCTTCGGATCAACCTCGCTGCCGGCGAGGTTGATCCCGAAGAAGGCCCCTGTTTAGTATGAAGCAGGGAGTTGTATGGTAAGAAGTCGAAAGATAGTTTAAAATGTATATCTTGATAATATTAGTCTGCCTGGTGTATCAGGTATTATCACGATATTGAGTAGGGTTGGAGCTCACATATTTTCTGAATAGACGCATGAAACAGCTAGGGTAAAGCCCGGGCATGCACTACCTCAGAAATTGAATTATTAGGGTTTTTGCACTGTATTTTAGCTTCTGCTATAATATTTTGGTGAATTATCTAATGGGTGTTTTTACCTTTGTTATAATCGTGAATAATAGTATTAAGGCAGTTTGGCAATTTCTTGTTTTTGACAAACACAATTAAATCATGGTTCTTTGCTAAGTATTTAATTTTTAATTTCTTGTGTCAGACAAAAACACAATAGTACAGATGTTCTTCTCTAAGAAGAAGAAAAATCTAATAGTTATGTTGCTAATTCTCACTGTGGGAACAGGTGTAATGGGAATTGCCAACTATAAAAATCCTGTGTTTTTATTAAAGGTATACCTAAAAAATGGAGAGGTTTATTGCAATAATGAATTAATCTTAAAAGATAGCATTAATGAGTCCTTAAGTCACAAGTTTCTTGAATTTAGCGATTCCTTATTGACGAATGGAATTGTAAATAATTTGAGAAATAACTACTATTTGTTAGTGATTGATACTCTTGAGCTTTCAACAAACGTTTCATCTTTTATTGAAGAATTCACTGAAGATCAGATGAACCGTTATGCTTATTTTACAAGTAATAAACTGAATGATACAATTAACAATTTAATTCACTTATTCCCTGATGATTATAAAGATGGAATCAGGAAGTTTGTTCTAAGCAAGTTTAATAAACTGGACTTAATTGTTGTTGGGGATAAGACGATTGAAATAAATCATAAGCCAGTCACGAGAGATAGATTATTGGGACACATTGATATATTAATAAGTAATAGGAATAATCTGGTATATGTACAGGCAAAACGAGAGAGCAAATTTATAGAAGCTCTGCAAGTCTATCGTCTTTGTGACGATAGATTCCAAAAATATAGGAATTCCAAATCCATTGAACAGTTTGGAATAGGCTTTGACACTCTAAAGTATTATCTTTCAGAAGATAAAGAAGGGCAATGTCATGAATTCAGGAAAAAGCATAGACCTAAAATCATATTAGACCTGACAGATGACTACAGCAAAGATTCAGTTTTTGTGAAGTATTAATTGCTGAGATTTTGATTACTGCTACTAATACCAATAAAAAAAATATGTAAACGCCTTGACAGTAGGTTTTTATATACGTCAGTAGCTTTAATTATTAATGCAATAATTATATGTATGACGTAACAATGCAGTCTCGCCCTATTCCCAAATAACCTAATTATACAGCCGCTTAAGATTTGACAAACTTCAATTCAACTAACCGTTGATATAGCAGATGTTTATAGAGTGAAGAGTTTGTTGGTGAAATTAATTGTATATCAATGCTAATATGTTGGTATAAATAGATAATTAGTATAGATTTGGTGTGTATAATATAATGTTATACATTTTTAATTATAAAATAAGCATTATTTTTTCAAATTGTTGTAACAAATAAATCAGGCTGTGCTTCTAATGTTTAAAACAAATTAGATTTAGTCTGATTTAAAAACCTAAATTATATGAACAAAAAAATATTATTAGTAATTGCATTGATAATCATTTCAATCCTTGAGTCATATTCTCAGATTGTTTTTGAGAAAGGTTATTTTATTGATGAATCAAACCAAAAAACTGAATGTCTGATAAAGAATATTGATTGGTTCAATAATCCATCAGAATTTGAATATAAGCTGTCAGAAAACGATCCAATACAAAAAGTAACGATTGAAACTGTTAAGGAATTTAGTATTGATAATGCCTCAAAGTATGTCAGAGCAAAAATAAATATTGACAGATCTAGTAATGAGACGCGTAAAATAAGTTCTGAAAGAAACCCTGTATTTAAGGAAGAAATACTCTTTCTAAAACTTTTAATAGAAGGGAAAGCTTCGTTATTTCATTATGTTGATGGTAATCTAACTCGATTTTTCTATGCTTTAAATGATTCCCTAATAGATCAACTTGTTTATAAAACTTATATGGTTGATGATAAGTTATTAACGAATAATACTTTTAAGCAACAATTATTCATGCAGTTGAAGTGTGAGGGATTAGATTTAAGTGATATCAACAGACTCAGATACAACAAAAGAGACTTAGAGAGGTTTTTTATAAAATATAACGAATGTGTCAACTCTGATTATACCAACTATGATACAAAACAAAAGAGGGATGTCTTTAACTTAAGTTTTCGTCCAGGTCTCAATTATAGTAGTCTGCAAATACACAATAATATGTCAGATTCAAGAGATTTTGATTTTGGAAGTAAAATCGGGTTTAGAATGGGGATAGAAGCAGAATTTATATTGCCATATAATAAGAATAAATGGAGTTTAATAGTAGAACCAACATTTCAATACTTTAATACAAGTCAATCAAAAGAAACAAGTAATGTTTCTGGGGCGGTTCTTGTTTCAGAAGTTGAATATAAATCCATAGAAGTACCAGCAGGTGTCCGCTACTATATGTTTTTGAATGATAATTCAAAGCTATTTATAAACGTTTCATACATTTGGGATTTCCCCCTCAATTCAACAATCGAAATGCTAAGACAGGACAATTCCTTGCTTTCTTCATTAGAAATTGAGTCCGGACCAAATATTGCAATGGGAGGTGGGTATAAATTTAAAGATAAGTTTAGCATAGAATTGAGATACCATACAAGTCGTAATATACTAAACGATTATGTGTCTTGGGGCTCTGATTATAATTCAACTTCTATAGTACTTGGATATTCACTATTTTAGAACAACTTCTTATTCATAGCATAAAAAAAGAAAAGCCAGTAAGTTTAAAACTTACTGGCTTTTCTTGTGATCCCGAAGGGACTCGAACCCCTAACCTCCTGGGCCGTAACCAGGTGCTCTATCCAATTAAGCTACGGAACCGATTTTTCCTGTGTGCTTTGTGAACCATTGTTCTCAAATGCGCTGCAAAGAAAGGGTATTTAGTTGTAAGCTCCAAACTAAAAAAAGTAAAAAAATGTAACAAAAACCAATGGTAGCGGGCAATTGCCAATGGGTCAAACGCTAAGGGCCATGCATTTTTTTGTGTTTTTTTTTACTCCCATATGAATTCTCGTGCAAATGATCACCTGTTCAGTGAAATTACTCGCGAAACTGAGCATCGAAGACTTTTATAAGATTGATGTTACTTATGCTTATCCAGCTTACCTCGCTAATGAAATAACTATCATTCTTTTATATTAAGCTATTTTATTATCTTTCTTTCACATAGTGATATATCACTAATACTTTGCCCCAAATAACATAGCCTATGAGCATATTAAGAGAAATTACCGAATTACTTAATGCTGGAATTATTGATCAAACCACAGCCGACAGGATTCATGATTATTACAGTAAGAAGAAAGGAACATCCACCAACAGGTTATTTCTAGCTTTTGGAATCTTGGGTGCCATTTTGGTAGGTTTAGGAATAATATTAATCATTGCACATAATTGGGATGAACTTTCACGTTCAACAAAAACACTTTTTGCATTTTTGCCATTATTGGCAGGGCAAGGCTTATGTTTTTATTCCTTAATTAAAAAACAGCATAATGAGGCCTGGAAGGAAAGTAGTGCAGCATTTTTATTCTTCGCAGTTGGGGCAAGTATTTCGCTTGTAAGTCAGGTTTATAATATTCCAGGGGAGCTGAGTTCGTATTTGTTAACATGGATGCTTTTGTGCTTTCCGTTAATCTATGTCATGAAATCATCCATTGTTTCTTTACTGTACCTGATTGGAATAACATATTATGCAGCTGAGGTAGGTTATATGTCGCGATTTACTTCAGAATCATATTTATACTGGCTCTTGTTATCTTTGGAATTACCACATTATTATTATTTGTATAAATATAAAGCCAATAGTAATTTTATGGTTTTCCATAATTGGCTTTTCCCTTTGTCAATGGTTATTGTCTTGGGTACAGTAGCTTATAAAATGGAAGAGTTGATGTTTATTGCCTACTGCAGTTTATTTGGCTTAATGTATTTACTGGGAGATACTTCTTTTTTCTCCATTAAGAAGTTAAGAAATAACGGATATAAGATAATAGGTTCTCTTGGAACAATTGTATTGCTTATTATTTTAAGCTTTGAATGGTTTTGGGTAGAGTTAATTAGTAACGATTTACAATTAAATAAGGTAGTGGTTTCGCCTGAATTCATCACATCGCTTATTATCACCCTACTGGCTGGTGGACTATTGTACTTAAATCAAAAGGGTAAATCACTGAAAGTAATGAAACCTTTGGCTCCTGTATTTCTCATTTTTATATTCATTTTTATATTGGGACTAAAATCACCTATTGCTATTATACTGGTTAATTTATGCGTGTTTATGATTGGTATTCTGACCATTAGAGATGGAGCAAAAGAAAACAGTTTAGGTATCTTAAATTTTGGACTTCTCATTATAACTGTTTTGATTATATGCAGGTTTTTTGACACTGATCTGAGCTTTGTTTTCAGAGGTATTTTATTTGTATTGGTTGGTGCCGGATTTTTTGTTGCCAACTATTTGATGTTAAATAAAAGAAAGACAAATGAATAATAAAAAGATACTATTATCAGCATTTATTCTAATAGCTCTGATTCAATTATTTGTACCTGTCAAAATGATATGGGACAGAGAGAAGGTTATAGATTCTGGTACTGTTTTTAGATTTATGACAGCACCTGTTGATCCTAATGATCCTTTCAGGGGTAAATATATTACGCTCAATTATAGAGAAAATACTTTTAGGGTTGAAGACACAAATGACTGGACTAGAGGTGAATATATTTATGTTTATTTTTCTGAAAGTGAGGATGGTTTTGCCCAGATACAGTCTGTCTCAAAAACGCCTTTTACGGATGAATCTGATTTTATATTGACTAAAGTACAATATGTTAGTAAGGATAGTTCGAATACAATTGTTGTTGAATTTCCGTTTGATAGATTTTACATGGAAGAATCAAAGGCTTATGATGCGGAGCATGTTTATAGGCAATCGCAGATAGATACTACAAGTTTGACTTATGCTTTAGTTAGTATTAAGGATGGAGAAGCTGTTCTTCAGGATGTCTTGATTGATGAGATACCTATTAAGGAACTGGTAGAGAAAGACAATTGACGACTGAACACTTAACTTATTATCTGCCCTTTGAAAATGCCACTGCAAGATATTTCCAACATTAATTCAGTTATGGGGCACTAGCATAGGATCAAGCGTAGTAATGGTTTTTCATGTCGTCCTCTGGGATTTTTCATATTGAAGTCTTTCTTTTGGTTATCGATGGCTTATTTAGTAAATATTGATAAATGCTCACTTTGATCATAATAAAAAAAAAGCGTGCTTTTAAGCACGCTTTTTAATATCATTATTGTAAGCATTACCAAATACTGGCTCTGTTATCAGGTGCTATATATAATGCAGCTGTGTTGTCAAGGTTGAACGCTTTGTAAAACTCCTCCATGTTCGGCAGTGGACCGTTTACACGGTTAATACCTAAACTGTGAACATCGGTTTTAGTGCGACGTAATATTTCTTTGTCGCGGATGTTTTGCGCCCACACACGTGAATACCCCAGGAAGAAACGTTGTTCATCAGTAAAGCCATCAATATCGGCTATTTCTCCTTTTTCTTTAATCGAATTCTGATATGCCTGGTATGAGATAGCTAAACCACCCAAGTCGGCAATGTTCTCACCTAATGATAACTCACCATCGGCAAAAGTGCCAGGTAATACTTCAATTCTATTGAATTGATCAACCAGGAATTGTGTGCGAGAATTAAAACGCTCTGAATCCTCGTCGGTCCACCATGTTTGCAGGTTACCATCTTTACCGTATAAACGACCTTTGTCGTCAAAACCATGGGTCATTTCGTGACCGATCACTACACCAATGGCACCGTAGTTAACAGCATCATCACCATCAAGATAGAAGAAAGGAGGCTGTAATATGGCAGCAGGGAATACAATTTCGTTGCCAACAGGGCTATAATACGCATTTACTGTCTGTGGGAACATGTGCCATTCTTCCTTGTCAACCGGCTTTCCAACTTTCTCCATGTCGTGGGCAAAATCAAAACGGTTGCTGGCCAGTACATTATTTACATATGAGTCGCCCGAAATGCTTAAGGCTGTGTAATCACGCCATTTACTTGGATAACCGATTTTAACGCGGATGGCTGCTAATTTTTCGTGAGCTGCCGTTTTAGTTTCATCACTCATCCATTCCAGCTGGTCAATGCGCTGTCCAAAAGCAATACGCAGGTTTTCAACCAAATCGTCCATGCGTTGCTTTGCTGCAGGAGGGAAGTACTCTGCTACAAACAGCTGGCCAACTGCTTCTCCCAGTGCACCGTTGGTGTTATCCAGCACTTTTTTCCAGCGTGGCTCCATGGCTTTTTTACCCGATAGGGCTTCACCATAAAAGGCAAAGTCAGCATTTACAAATTCTTCACTTAATAAGGTGGCTGTTTTGCGAATCACCACTGATGATAAAAAGGCTTTCCATGTATCAATGCTTTCGTTGTCATACATAGCAGCTACTTCTTTTATAAAAGCGGGCTGGCTTACATTTATATCACCTGGTTCAGGCATATTGATGCCGGCCAAGAATTCGTTCCATGGAAATTGTGGTGCTAGTTCTGCTAATGCTGCAACATTCATCTTGTTATAAGTTGCATGCGGATCGCGGTTCTGCAAGCGGGTATTGGATGCCTGTGCCAATTTAGTTTCAAAAGCCATCACCGTGTTGGCCAGTTCTTCGGCATCATCTTCAGCATTTCCACTTAGTGCAAATAACTTAGTCAGGTACAATACATAAGCTTCGCGCAGTTTAACAGAAGTTTCATCGTCTGATAAATAGTAGTCGCGGTCTGGCATTCCAAGACCACTCTGGTAAATGCCGGCAATGGTCATTTCACTGTTTTTCTGGTCGGCCGATGAGTAGAAATAAAACAGTGGAGTTAACTGTTGTGATTGTAAGTTGCTGATCACATTTACAATACCTTCTTTCGAATCAATGGCTGCCACTTTATCCAGTAATGGTTGAATAGGAGCATAGCCTGCGGCATTAATAGCCTCAAGGTTCATACCTGCATTATAAAAATCACCGATTTTCTGAGCCAATGTACCTTCGGCACCTTTTTCGGCAGCAGCTTTCTCAACAATAGTTTTCACTTTTTCTTTGCTCTCTTCTGCAAGCAAATCAAAGCTACCAAAACGACTTTTGTCATCAGGTAGTGGATGCTGTTTCATCCAGCCTCCATTGGCATATTGGTAAAAGTTTTCACCAGGATTCATTGAATGATCCATGTCATCAGCCGAGAAAACAGGCTTAATTAGCTCTTTTTTAGATTGGTTGGATTGGCATGCACCAAGGGCTAAACCGGCTGCGCATACCAACATCAGATACGTTTTTTGCATAGATGTATTTACTTCTTATTAGTGTGTTTTTTAGAATTGGTTTCCCACTCAAATTAAACTAAAAGCCAACAATTGACCAAGTATATAAACATGATTCATTTCATATTTAGCTATATCACGGCACAAGTAATGGTCACTTTTTCAGCGAGATAATATAAAGTCCCAATAAATAATTCATGATTTTAACATCTTTTCAAGATAAAGAGATAAACAAATCTTAATTGTGCTTGTTTGTAAAATGGATTTTGCAATGTAGAGATTGCAATTGGGACCAAAACATTTTGATAAAAAAGTTTGTTTTAAAAGCAATATTTAGATTTAGTATAAATAACAGATGATAATGTCTGAATTACTATGTATAAAGAATAAATTAAAGATAAGCATATGTCAACATTTGAAATTTTAATGCCAAAAATGGGCGAGAGTGTCGAGGAAGCAACCATTACCAAATGGTTTGTTTCTGAAGGGGATACTGTTCAGGAGGATGATGTATTATTGGAAATAGCAACCGATAAGGTAGATTCTGAAATTCCTTCGCCTGTGGCAGGTACTGTTAAAGAGATAAAATATGCGGTTGATGATGTGGTGGCAGTAGGTTTACCCGTAGCCGTTATTCTATTGGAAGGCGCCGAAGATACCGATACTGAATCAGTTCAGGAAGCTGCACCAGCAGCAGCTAAATCTGAGGAAGTACCAGCACCTGTGGCAGAAGCTGTTGCGGCTGATTCCATTAATAAAACATCTGATCGTTTTTACTCGCCATTGGTACGTAGTATGGCCAAGCAGGAAGGTATTTTGGGCGATGAGCTGGAGAAAATTCCAGGTAGCGGTAAAGATGGACGTGTGACAAAATCAGATATGCAGAGCTATATTGCCAATCGCGGACAACAAGCTGCTCCTGCTCCGGCACCAGTTAAGGCTGCTCCGGTTTCTTCACCAGCGCCAGCGCCTGCCGCAACTCCTAAAGAACATAAGGTTAATGTTTCCGTTTCGGCCAACGATGAGATTGTGGAAATGGGGCGCATGCGTAAGTTGATTGCTGACCACATGGTAATGTCGAAGCAGGTATCACCACACGTTACCAGTGTAGTTGAAGCCGATGTGACCAATATGGTGCTATGGCGCACTAAGGTTAAAGATGATTATTTGAAGAAATATGGTGAGAAAATCACTTATATGCCAATAATCACCGAAGCTGTAGCCAAGGCATTACGCGATTTCCCGGGAGTAAATGCTTCTGTTGACGGAGATAAGATCATTTTACGTAAAAATGTAAATATTGGAATGGCGGTATCGTTGCCAACAGGTGATTTAATTGTACCGGTCATTAAAAAAGCAGATCAAAAGAACCTTGTTGGTTTAACCGGAGAAGTTAATCGTTTGGCGAATGAGGCAAGGGGGAACAAGCTGTCGCCGGATGATATCCAGGATGGTACTTTTACCATTACCAACTTTGGTTCTTTTAAAAATATTATTGGAACACCAATTATCAACCAACCTCAGGTGGCGATTTTGGCTACCGGTTCAATTGAAAAGAAACCGGCTGTTATTGAAACACCTACCGGCGATGTGATTGGTATTCGCCATAAGATGTTCTTGTCATTATCATACGATCACCGTATTGTTGATGGTGCCTTAGGTGGTGCTTTTCTGCGCCGCATTGCTGATTACCTGGAAGCGTTTGATATTAACCAGGAGATTTAATTATTGTATCTAACCGAAGTAAGGTGATTGATCCTTGACATCACCTTTCTTCCTGTCACATATTTAAAGTTTTTAATATGAATGATATTCCAAAAATACATTCCATAAAAAAGACAGATAAGGAGACCTTATTAAAATGGTACCGTATTCTGTTTTTAGGACGTACGCTTGATGAAAAAGCACCGAATTATTTAAAGCAGGCCATTGGTTGGTCTTATCATGCGCCAGCGGCTGGTCATGATGGTATTCAGCTGGCTATTGGTCAGGTTTTTGATCGCTCAAAAGATCACCTGTTTCCGTATTATCGCGATTTGGTGACGAATGTGTCGGCCGGCTTAACTGCCGAAGAGATTATCTATAACGGTATCTCTAAAGATGCCGATGTGGCCGGTGGCGGTCGTCATATGTCCAATCACTTTGCCAAGCCTGAGTGGAATATT
Source organism: Carboxylicivirga agarovorans (assembly GCF_050589845.1). NCBI lineage: Bacteria > Pseudomonadati > Bacteroidota > Bacteroidia > Marinilabiliales > Marinilabiliaceae > Carboxylicivirga > Carboxylicivirga agarovorans. Next base: position 16,792 of record NZ_JBNGPA010000041.1, read on the forward strand.
CACAATGTTTCATCGTGTACGGGTAACCATACCTTGCATGCGGTTGGTGTGGGACGTGCCATCAAGACCTATGAAGCTAAAGGTGTGGCTTTTAGTTCACAAGGTGAGTCTTCTGTTTCAGAAGGATATGTGTACGAAGCCATCAATGGCGCCTCTAAAGAACAGCTGCCGGTTGTGTTTGTTTTCCAGGATAATGGCTATGGTATTTCGGTGCCTAAAAAAGACCAGACGGCTAATCGTAAAGTTGCTAAGAACTTTGAAGGTTTTAAAAACCTGAGAGTTATGTATTGTAACGGTAAAGATGTGTTCGATTCAATGAACACCATGCTGGAGGCATCAAAATGGGCCGAGGAGAATCAGAAACCGGTGATCGTGCAGGCTAATTGTGTACGTATTCACTCGCACAGTAACTCTGATCGTCATGATTTGTATCGTGATGATAATGAGCTGGGTTATGTGAAAGAATATGATCCACTTGCCAAGTATCAGCGTCTACTGAAACGTTACAACCGGGTAACTGAGGAAGAGATGCAGGCTATTGAAGCAGAAGTGGCTGAGGAAGTGAAGCAGGCACACCGCAAAGGTATGACAGCTCCTCATCCAACGCCTGAGTCGATTCATGATTTTGTTTTGCCTGAACCTTATGATGCAGCCAGGTATCCCGAAGGAACGCATAATTTTGATGGTGAGCCTCAAAAACTGATCCAGGGCTTAAACGAAACCTTGAAGGCTGAGTTTCGTCACAACCCGGATACATACATTTGGGGACAGGATATTGCCAACAAAGATAAAGGCGGTATTTTCAATGTGTCTAAAGGTATGCAACAGGAGTTTGGTAAAAAGCGAGTGTTTAATGCGCCTATTGCCGAGGACTTTATCATGGGAACGGCTAATGGGATGGTGCGTTACAACAAGAATATACGTGTGGTAGTTGAAGGTGCTGAGTTTGCCGATTACTTCTGGCCGGCTATGGAACAGTTTGTTGAAACGACACATGAATACTGGCGTACCAAAGGACAGTTCTCTCCAAATATTACAGTGCGCCTGGCTTCTGGTGGTTATATTGGTGGTGGATTGTATCACTCACAAACCATTGAAGGTGCCCTGGCAACATTCCCGGGTGTGCGAATTGTTTATCCGTCTTATGCCGATGATGCCGCTGGCTTGTTACGTACATCAATGCGCTCAGAAGGTATGACTGTGTTTTTGGAGCCTAAGGCGTTATATAATGCACCAAAGGCAGCAACGCCAATTCCTGATGATTTTGAGGTGCCGTTTGGTAAGGCACGTACGCGTCGCGAAGGTACTGATCTGACTATTTTTACCTATGGTAATACAACACACATGAGTGTTGAAGTTGCTGATCAGCTGTCTAAAGAGGGACTGGGTGAAGTCGAAGTGATTGATTTGCGCTCAATTATTCCATTGGATACGGAAGCGGTAATTGCTTCAGTTAAAAAGACTTCTAAGGCACTGGTGGTGCATGAGGATAAGGTATTTGGTGGTTTTGGCGGCGAAATTGCGGCTCAAATCACTTCAGAGGCATTTGAGTTTTTAGATGCACCTGTTAAGCGTGTTGGTTCAACCTTTACTCCGGTTGGTTTTAACCGCACATTAGAGGCGGCTGTATTGCCGAATAATCAGCGCATTATGGATGCAGCAAAAGAATTATTAGCGTATTAAAATTAGTTGTATCATGGAAAAAACAGGTATATTCTATAGTTTCAGATCGGTTAAAACCGGACAGCAGGTTAAAAAGATTGTTAAAGCATTGGGGGCTGATGTTGAGGCCTTTGATGTTGATATAATGACTGGTGATGATTTTATGCAATTCACCAATTACATTCTGGCCGTGCCTACCTGGTTTGATGGTGAACTGCCCAATTATTGGGATGAGTTTTTGCCTTCTGTCGAGGATGAGGATTTAAAAGGTAAGAACTTTGCCATTTTTGGAGGTGGTGATCAGAAAGGTTACCCTGAAAATTTTGTTGATGGTATTGGCCTGATGGCAAATTTCCTCGAAGAGCGAGGTGGAAGCATTGTGGGCTTCACGTCAACTGAGGGGTATGAATTTGAAGGCAGTGTTGCTCAGCGAGGTGATCAATTTGCAGGTCTGGCTTTGGATATTGAAAATCAGGCTGCTCTTTCAAACGAGCGCATTGATAAGTGGTGCGCTGATTTAAAGAAGGCTTTCAAATAATGTTTGCAAAACAGTAGCTGGATATAGCAGACTTAAATGAAGTGAATATTTTATTGCTCTATATTAAGGGGTGGTCATTTTTTGATCATCCCTTTTTTTATGCCATCAGGTGTGTAATTAGAACTCTTGTGCCAATGGCTATCAGCAATAGACCTCCAATCAATTCTACTTTTCGTTTAAAAATACTACCTAGTTTAAGGCCAATGGTCAGCCCTCCAAAGGAAAACAAAAAAGTCATAAGACCTATAATGAGCGCTGAGAATACAATATCCACATTAAGTAGCGAGAAACTGATACCAACAGCCAGGGCATCAATGCTTGTTGCCAGTGCCAATGCCGTGATGGTTCGTTTACTGTATATGTTTATGGTATGTACTTCTTCTTCCTGTCTTATCGATTCGTAAACCATTTTACCTCCAATAAGTAACAGTAAAGCAAATACGACCCAATGGTCATAGTCGCTGATAATTTCAACAAAGTTACGTCCCAGGCTCCATCCAATGACTGGCATACTGCCCTGAAAAATTGCAAATGTAAGACTAATGCGACTCATTGTTGCCGGCGCAAATTGTTTAAGTGATAAACCGGCAGTGATAGATACGGCAAAAGAATCCATAGCCAAAGCACAGGCTAGTAGTATAAGGGTGATTAATTCCATTGTTCAATTTTGTGATGCGAAAATAATTCTTTCGCGCCAATTTAAAAATGAATAGGACGAGTGTTTTTGCTTAACAATAATTAAAGGCACGAGAGTTATGTATTTAAATGCAGATTGATAACTGTTCAGAATGAAAAAAATCCATTTTTTAAGCTTATGGGTGATCTAATTTGAGAAATATGATAAAAAAGACAATGTTTGAATATGCTTAGTTAAAAATAGGAGAGAGTCATGACAAACAGGTTAAGTTACATATGTATACTACAATAATAGCACAGTGTATAAAGTGACAATTACAAATGTAACTTAGATGTCAGCGTATTTTAATTAAGAGTCGAAGATTAACTTCACTCATTGGTATACACATGTAATATTTTCAACTTTTGTTTAACGACGCCCTCTGGTGTAATACAGTTGCACAATAAATTATACAATATTACCATAAAACTCTATACGCCAGGGTGATAAGGCGTTTATATAAACACTAACTAGAAGAATATCGGAATTGTATTGTATAAATATGCAAAGCCTTTGATATCCATGGTTTAAATAAACTATATGGTATTAATAACCAGTCTTTTACTGTAATTACCTACAAATATACTTAAGCTTATTTGTAAGCACTGACAATCAGGTACATATAAATGGCCAAAAAGCCTGAAATGCCCGGTTATCCATGTTATAATGGTTATGGTTGATTAAAATGAGTACAGACTATTAGTCACATATAGAGGCTAATAAGGGGAATACGTAAAGTGATGGTTTGATAAAGCTTGTATTGATACATATGTATATGATATACAACAGGTGTTTAGGGATGCGTTAGTGAGAATTTATAAGGATTACATTTGTATAGAAGTAAGCTTTTGTTTACATTTGTTCTCATGAGTAACATTTGTAGTTTGTTAAGCGCTGTATTTACAGCATTACAAATGTTAACCGCATTATCAATGTAACACAAGCTGTTATTGAAGTTTGTAAACAACCTTGCTTAAAACAGTATAATAGATAAACAACAGATGAAGGAACGCATAGAAGCCATTATACAACACGAGCGATTAACACCATCGCAGTTTGCCGATTCTATTGGCGTTCAGCGTTCAGGTGTTTCACATATATTATCAGGGCGTAATAAGCCAAGTCTCGACTTCCTAAACAAACTTTTAAGTAAGTATCCGCATATAAGCGGCGACTGGTTGATAACCGGGCAGGGAAGTATGATAAATGGCGCTAAAAACGACTTTAAAACAAACGAGCAGTTACGCTTCCCTGAGTCGGAAGAAAAGCCCAAAGCAAACTTTAAAATGCCTAAAAAGGTGATTAAGGAAGAGGATCAGGCACTTTATAAAAAGCCGGTTCCCGACGAAAGACCTGCAGAAGTGACAGATAAAGCCCTTTCTATGCCCGGTATATCTGAAGTTTCTAATGGTAAGACAATTGAGCGTATTGTGGTCTTTTACAGCGATAAAACGTTTAGGGAATATAAGCCTGAATAGCCTCCTGTTAACTTAATTGACCAGATGACTGAGTGGCTTATTCGTGTTACGGTGAGCCTTACCTTCTCCTGCACTATAAACTTTTAGATGTGCTGCCAAATAGTTACAAATATTCAATTCTTTTTATGTATCTTTGTCCAATTTTAGGGTATTTACAAATGTAAACCCGCCTTAAATGAATATTAAATTCTTATAAGATACATGAAGAAGTACATCGACGATTTTAAGGTCATTAAAAATGAACGCTTAAATTTTGAGTACGTCATCCTCACACTTAAACATCCTGATAAAATGCCTGACATGTTGCCGGGGCAATTTGTGGAAGTGCGAGTTGATAACGGACCTAATACCTTTCTTAGACGCCCTATTTCGATCCATGACGTGGATATGGAGGCCAATACTATGAAACTGTTGGTTCAGGAAATTGGTGAGGGAACCCGTTTAATGGGCCAGTTAAAAGAAGGTGACAACTGTAACCTGGTTTATCCGCTGGGTAACAGCTTTTCATTGCCTGAAAAGAAACGTGTGCTGCTCGTTGGCGGTGGATGTGGTATTGCTCCTTTGTTGTTTATGGGCAGACACCTGAAAGCCAATGGTATTGAACCTCAATTTCTCCTGGGGGCCCGTTCTGAAGAAGGTTTAATTGCCCTTGAGGCCTTTCAATCATTAGGTACTGTACACTGTACAACGGAAGATGGTTCTGTAGGTACTAAAGGTTACGTTATTCACCACCCGGTGATGCGGACTGAAACTCCTGAAATTGATCATATTTACACATGTGGACCTGAGGCCATGATGAAGGTTGTGGCTAAGTATGCTAAAAACCATGGTATTAAATGTGAAGTTTCGCTTGAAAACCATATGGCCTGTGGTTTTGGAGCTTGTTTATGCTGTGTGGCTGATACTTTAGATGGTCATAAATGTACTTGTACTGATGGTCCTGTGTTTGATTCAACTTATTTAAAATGGTAGACTTAACGATAGATTTAAACGGATTAGAACTTAAAAATCCGGTAATGACCGCCTCTGGCACTTTTGGCTATGGTGAAGAGTTTATGGACTTCTTCGATGTTAGCTGCCTGGGAGGTGTATTGGTTAAAGGAACAACGCTGGAGCACCGCGAAGGTAATGCTTATCCTCGTATGGCTGAAACGCCTCAGGGGATGTTAAACGCCGTTGGTCTTCAAAATAAAGGGGTTCATTATTTTGCTGAGCATATTTATCCGCGTATTAAGGACTATAAGACGAATATGCTGGTAAATGTATCAGGCTCTACCATTGAGGACTATATAAAGACTGCTGAGGTGGTTAATGAGCTGGATAATATACCTGGTATTGAGTTAAATATTTCGTGCCCTAATGTTAAGGAAGGTGGCATGGCATTTGGAACAAGCTGTCCTTCGGCTGTGGCTGTGGTAGAGGCTGTCCGAAAGGTGTATAAGAAGCACTTGATGGTTAAGTTATCACCTAATGTGACTGATATTGCTGAAATTGGAGTGGCTGTTGAAAGTGCTGGTGCAGATTCGGTTTCTCTGATTAATACCTTGTTGGGTATGGCTATCGATGCCAAAACACGTAAGCCAATCTTATCGACAATTACTGGTGGTTTATCTGGTCCTGCTGTTAAACCTGTTGCGCTGCGTATGGTATGGCAGGTATCTCAGGCTGTTAAGGTGCCTGTTGTTGGTATGGGAGGTATTATGAATACAAGCGATGCTGTTGAGTTTATGCTGGCTGGTGCATCTGCTATCCAGGTGGGTACAGCTAACTTTATCGATCCGTGTGTTACTGAAAAGATTGTTAAGGGTCTGGAGGAGTATTGCGCTGAGAATGGGTTTGATAAGGTAAGCGATCTGGTTGGAGCTATGGAAGTATAGTTTATTCGCTAGTATTATAAGATATAAAAGCTCGTCGTTTGGCGGGCTTTTTTGTTTACAGTTGTAATTACATCTGTAGATTCGATTAATTTACAAATGTATACTAGGCGGTTTTTGATTATGATGGTCTTAAATACTCAAAATTATTACAAGTGTATATCAAATGCAGGTATATAAAAAAAGCCCCGAGTAATCGGAGCTTTAAGTGGTGACTCAGCAGGGATTCGAACCCTGGACCCACGCCTTAAAAGGGCGTTGCTCTACCAGCTGAGCTACTGAGTCATCCTTTTTGCTTTTAGCGATTGCAAATATAGGCTATATCTGATTCACGTACAAATTTTATTTCCATAATTCTTACGCTATACAGGTGCTTATGGAAGCAAAATATTTATCCACTGGTGCTTAAGCGCTGATTATTTTTTGTAATCAGATTGGTAATTGGCTTAAACGACTGTCTGATGGTTTGCCATCTTTGTGGATACTGTTCCAGAAGCTGCAATATACGCACCCTGTTCTTGCGGAGGGCATCACTAATAGCTGGCGCTGTAATAGGTTTTGCCATATTGGCTCCAACGTCTGCGCTGGTTATTGACAGTCCCTGATGCTGCAGTTTATAAGCTGATTCTTCTAAACGATCCAGTAAACGCATGGTTTTACTGCTACGTGACTGTAATATTTCGACTGCATGGTCCGATTTAATGACAGCTGTGTTTTGCTCTAGTATCATGTAGTCTTCTTCGATCATAACATCATCACCTGGTGATATCATAAATAAGTTACATATGTAACTTATACAATTGTCAATTGATTGTTTACATTCTTCGAAGCTTAGATCTTTATTCAGGAGTTTTTGTTGAGCTGTTTCTGATATAACATAATTAACGCCATCTCTTCGACTCAGATCATTTAAATATGTATCTAACCAGTTTATTTTCCAGGACACTAAAGCCTCTTTACCCTTACTGACTTCTATCTGCTTATGTTCCAGTATATTTCTGGTGTGCCGCCTAAAGCTCTCTTCTTGTGTTTTAGATGCCAGATAGTTTTCAATGGTCATTTGGGCGAATCGACTTGCCATCTTGCCTATGATTGCTTTGTGACTGGTGTCTAAACGGGCCTGACCATCACTTATGCCAAAATTGCTTGTGTCATTACGGTAAAATAAATAGCTTAATATGGAGGTTTTTGCTGTCTGTATCCTGACCAGCAATACAAGATATGCTGATTCTGAAAAGAGGTTTAACTGGTTGAGATGTACCGGTTGCTGTTGCATAAATGGCAGCAATTCGGGACGCATCCACTGATAATCGGCTTTCTCTTTTGCAGCCGATAATAGTTTACTGTTAACGTCTTCTGCTATTATCACTGGCATTAAGCTTTCGCTTAGCTGACGATTCCACTCCAGGCCTTCCATCATGTCTTGATCTTCTGAAGGGTAAAATGTCATTATCCGATCAATTCCGTCCATAAACAACTGCCACTGCTGCATCATGTGAATGGCAGGGTGTACAATTGCTGTTTGTGTTATGGGAATTGGTTTATGCATAGACTTAAGCTATTAAGCAAAATTACAAAATATTAAGTAGAAAATTAAGTGAAACTTAAGCAAAATAGTGAAGTTAATTATTTGCTTAAGCTTGTATATTTCACTTAATAAGTTTTTAAAAAGCTGATAATGAGATGATATTTGTATTAGTGTCTTCCTTCAATAAATGGTAAGATAAAAAAATAATCAAACCTATTAAGAAAAAAATTAAGTAGTATGGAACGGTATCATCAATTAATTGAACAACTTGCAGAATGGTTTATGCAATTGTTTTTTGATCCTGCTTATCACCTGGTGAGTGAAGAAAGTTCTCAAAATATTATTGTCCGAAAAAAACAGGAGGTTTCTGATTGGTGGGTCAAACAAAAAGCTGCATTGCTTGAATTGGCTAAACCTTCAAAGCCTGATCTTTCTCATAAGATGATGATCAAGCTCAAAAAAAGGATTGATATCAATGATACTGTCTCACCTTTAGTTTTTTATCTCAGTCGGCGATGGCGTCCACTCATAAGCTGAGCTCCAGGCAATATAATTGGTTCAAATAGTTTATCCACGATGGTATTCAAGTAATTACTCTGATGATAAACCGTGCTTGTTGGACAGTTGACAAGGCAAACAATGTAGATGAGTAAAGGGCTGATTGTGCCGGTAATTTAAGCCATTTACGGCTATGTATTTAATGCGCAGTCGTGATCATACAACAAAAGCCACCTGCAGGACACAGATGGCTTTAGAAAGCATGAATGACTATTCATGGTTAATTGAATATTTCCTGCTCTCCGATATAACCTTCCTGAATGACGGTCATTTTTATGTTTTGACTGTTAACAACGCTGGCTTGTAATAAAATGGCAGGGACAAGCCGTTTACCGTTATTGACAGTTATATTCATATTAGATGGTGCTTCTCCATCTGAAATTTTGATGGCAGCATTGGCGGCTGCAAAAGCCAGTGATTCAATTGGCTTATATATGGTAATAGTTTGATTGCCGGCGACGATATTGCGCACAGCTTGAATATCAGCATCCTGTCCTGCTAATAGTACTTTACCATCTTTTTGGTGTTCTTTCAGTGCAGCGATGGCCCCCGATGCCAGTGCATCATTACCGCAGATTATGGCATCTACGTGATTTTTATCTTTAAGATATGCACTAAGGATACGATAGGATTCATCAGGCAACCAGTAATTGCAAAATTCGTCAAGTACCACATTCACATCACCTTTGTCAATAAGTGGCTGCAGTACATTCATCCAGCCAAGTCGCAAGAGGTAGGCGTTGTAATCGGAGGTAGGACCGCTAATTAAAACGTAATTACCCTCAGGGGCGATTTTAGTCAGGTAATTGGCTTGTAATTCGCCAATGTTAATATTGTCGGTTGAGACGTAATAATCCAGGTTGCAATCTTTTATCAGGCGATCATATGAAATAACAGGCACGTAATTCTGATGGGCCATTTTAACTATCTCACCGGCTTTCTCCAGATCGACCGGAACCACAACCAGTACATCCACTCCTTCATCAATCATCTGCTGAGCTTGTTGAAGCTGTTTATCCGGATCTGAATCAGCAATGGCAATCATACAAACACCGCCCAACTCTTCTACTTTTTCTTCAAATAAGGCCTTATCTTTGTTCCAGCGTTCAATCTCAAGGCTATCCATTAGAAAACCGATTTTAGGTTTCATCTCACATGAGGATAAAATGAGTAGTCCGATAAAACAAATAAAAGTCAGGTATTTAAGACTTTGCTTAAACAGTTGTTGACTTTTCTCACTAATAAAAGGTGCTGCCGTTTTATATTTGGCGATGGCAGTTACGGTATTAGCGGTATTCGTTGTTGTTTTGACGATTCTTTTCATACCGGATATTTTTGAGGTGGATAAATTTGTATTTAATTTACGAAAAATGAATCCCAAAGTAAAGAGTGTGACTAAAGATCATTGCTCTGATAATAATATTGAATAATTGTATGAGAATAAATAACAAGCAATATCGCACCGTTTGGTATGATGCCGAAAGTAATGTTGTATCGATGATTGATCAGGTAAAATTGCCTTTTGCCTTTGAAATCGTTGAATTAAAGGATTATAAAGAAACAGCTGAAGCAATTCGCAACATGACGGTACGCGGTGCCGGAGCAATCGGCGCAACGGCCGGATTTGCAATGGCACAGGCTTTTGTAAGTTTAAACGGGAATGCTGGCGAAATACAGATGGCCAAAGATTTTATTGAAGCGACCAGACCAACTGCTGTCAATTTGTTTTACGCTAGTAACAAAGTGTTTAATGCGGGTCAGGCAGGAGTGGAGCAAGCCGTTAATATGGCTCAGAATATTGCTGATGAAGATGCCGAAGGATGTCGTTTAATCGGTGAAAATGGTAATGAGCTGATCAAAGCCAACAGTCGTATTTTAACTCATTGTAATGCCGGATGGCTGGCTTTTGTTGATTATGGCTCGGCTTTATCACCTGTATATGCTGCCAAGGCTTCCGGTAAAGCGCCCTTTGTATACGCCGATGAAACACGTCCTCGTGGTCAGGGTGCCCGTCTGACTGCCTTCGAATTACATCACAATGAGGTGGATCATCGCATTATTGCCGATAATGCAGCGGCTTTTTACATGTCAAAAGGAATGGTTGATATGGTTATTACGGGGGCTGATCGTATAACGGGCAATGGTGATGTGGCCAATAAAATTGGTACTCTGGAGAAAGCAATTGTAGCCCGCGAATACGGTATTCCCTTTTATGTAGCCGCTCCTTTCAGTACCTTTGATTTTGCAACGGAATCTGGTGATATGATAACAATTGAAGAGCGTGATGAAGAGGAGTTATTGTATCATGAGGGGCCTGATAAAGATATGGTCATGCGTAGCATTCGCATGGCATCTCCCGGATCACACGGTTTGAATCCTGCATTTGATGTGACACCGGCTAAATATATTACTGCATTTATTACTGAAAAAGGTATTATAAAACCCGAAGAACTTTCAACTTATCGCTAAGCGTGTAAAAAGTCATGTTTTTTCATGACTTTATCTTATAAATTAATAAAAAAATAGGGTGTGTAATTTTGATTTAAATTAAATATCCCTATTTTTGCAATAGATTCACTCATTCGTGACCGAGTTTATGATGATTTATATTTATACAAATATTACCACTACAACAACTATCACCCCTTGGGGGGTATAGTCTTTTCATATCATCAGGTCAAATCATTATTGTATTTTATTAAGTCGAAAAAATGTTTGGTTGAAGCAACTGAATATCGACAAATACTATTCGTTAAATTGTTCATTATAAGCAAGGTGTATGTGTGATGCAGCACTTGCCTGAACCGAAAGAATAAATTATGAAAGTTTTAAAGTTTGGTGGAACATCAATGGGCAGTGCTGATGCCATTCAAAAGGTAAAACGCATTGTAGAAAACTGTCAGGCACCGGTTGCGGTTGTTGTTTCAGCTGTTGGAGGGGTAACCGATAAACTGGTTAAAGCCTCAGGTCTTGCAAAAGCCGGTAAGGATTATTTACCCATATTAAACGAAATAGAGGCAACGCATCAGCAAATTGTTAATAATCTGTTTGATAAGGAGACATCTGAGCAGGTTGTGGAGCAGGCAGCTACTGTGTGGAAGGAGTTGCAGCAGGTTTTGAAAGGAGTAAGTTTAACCAATGAGTTAAGCACCAAAAGCTACGATACGATAGTAGGAATGGGTGAGCGCTATTCATCGTTGATTTTAAGCAATTTGGTTGAAAAGGCTGGTTTGTACGATAGCCGTCAGTTTATTAAAACAGAGCTGAACGGGAGGGGACATCATGTGAAATTGAATGATACCATGCAGGCCATTGCTGAGTTGAAGTTCTCCATGAGTGAGGTGGCTGTTTTTCCGGGTTTTATTGCTTCAAATGATAAGGGAGAGAATACAACTTTAGGGCGTGGTGGCTCCGATTATTCTGCTGCTTTGCTGGCGGCAGGTTTAGATGCTGAAATGCTTGAAATATGGACGGATGTGGATGGTTTTATGTCGGCCGATCCTAGGGTTATAAGCCGTGCATATTGCATTGAACACCTGAGTTATGCCGAGGCGATGGAGTTATCGCATTTTGGTGCCAAGGTGATTTATCCGCCTACAATTATTCCGGTATTGCAAAAGCAGATACCTGTTAAGGTTAAAAACACGTTCAATCCCGATGCCAGTGGAACATTGATTGATAATGATAAAGAAGCTTTGCAAAAAGTAAAAGGCTTGTCATCCATTAGGGATGTATCATTATTGACTCTGCAGGGAAATGGAATGATTGGTATTTCTGGCATTTCCATGCGTATGTTCAGTGCCCTGGCAAAGCAGGACATCAATATTGTTCTGATCTCGCAGGCTTCAAGTGAAAGTAGTATCAGTGTTGTGCTGGCGTCCGAAGATGTTGAAATGGCCCGCCTGGCCCTTATCAAGGAGTTTGAAAAAGAGATCGCTCGCCAGGAAATCAATGGTGTCTCAGTGGAGAAGGAGATGGCTGTTGTTGCCATTGTAGGTGAAGGTATGAAGCATACTTCTGGTGTATCAGGACAATTGTTTAATGATGTTGGCCGCAATGGTATTAATATCTATGCCATTGCACAGGGAGCCTCGGAGCTGAATATTTCTTTTGTTATTCACGAGCATGATTTACGAAAAACGCTGAATGTGGTACATGAGGCTTTTTTCCTAAGTCAGTACCAGGCTATACATATGTACCAGGTGGGTGTTGGCACCGTTGGTAAAAACCTCTTACAAAAAATAGAACGACAATCGGAGCGCTTACTTAAAACTGAACATTTGAGTATTCGCCTGGCTGGCCTGGCCAATTCAAGTCAGATGATCTTCAATGATCGTGGGCTTGAGCTTGACTCAGCTGTTGATGTTCTTAAGCATGCGAGTCCTGGTAATATTGAACAGTTTGTCAGTCAGATAATTGCCAATAATCACTCCAACAGTGTATTTGTCGATTGTACTGCCAGTAGCCTTGTTGCTGAACAATATGAACGCTTGCTCGAGAATAATATATCGGTGGTGACGGCCAATAAAATTGCCGGTTCATCGGCCTATGATCGCTATAGTAAGTTAAAGAAAACCGCCCGTCAAAAGGGGGTTAAGTATCTGTTTGAAACCAATGTAGGGGCTGGTTTACCAATTATTAATACCATTAATGGCATGGTGCAGAGTGGTGATCGCATTTTACAGCTGGAAGCGGTATTGTCGGGTACTTTAAACTATATTGTCAATAATGTGAGTGCTGAAAAGCCACTGTCTGAAGTAGTTATCGAAGCAAAGGAAAAGGGTTACAGTGAACCCGACCCCCGTATTGATCTTGGAGGTACCGATGTGTTACGTAAATTATTGATCTTAGCGCGTGAGAGTGATTATGCCCTTGAGGAACATCATGTTGAGAAAGAGCCTTTTGTGCCACAGGAGTTTTTCACCGATGAATCGGTGCAGGATTTTATCGAGCGACTAAAAGGCTATGATAAAGCGTTTGAAGAAATGCGTAGCAAAGCAGAGGCCAGGGGGCGCGTTATCCGTTACGCTGCTTCGCTAAAAGAGGGCAGGGCTAAAGTTGGCTTTATTGAAGTCGATGACAGTCATCCTTTTTATAACCTGGCCGACAGCAATAATAAAGTTATTCTGCGTTCCGACTATTATTACGATCACCCGATGGAAATAAAAGGCTATGGTGCCGGTGCTGATGTAACAGCTGCTGGTGTATTTGCCGATATTATCAAAGTAGTAAACCTTTAATCCTGTTTTATAATGAAATACTTAGTTATTCTGGCCGATGGTTTTGCCGATGAGCCCATTGAACGATTAGGAGGCAAAACACCCATGATGGTTGCCGATACTCCGCATATTAATGCTTTGTGTAAGATGTCGCGTTGTGGTACATTAAAAACAGTACCCGATTCTTTACACCCTGGCAGTGAGGTGGCCAATATGACCATTATGGGCTATGATGCAGAAAAGTACTACGAGGGCCGCGGCGTTCTTGAAGCAGCGGCTCTTGGTATTGATGTTGATCCCAGTGATCTGGTTTTTCGCTGTAACCTGGTAACTGTGGAACAGGCTAAGTTGCAAAATCATTCAGCGGGACATATATCAACTGAAGAAGCTGAGCAATTAATTATTTCTCTGAATGAGTACCTGGGAAATGAAAGGGTACAGTTTTATACAGGTGTAAGTTACCGGCATGTGATGGTTATCAAGGGTGGTCAGGAAGGTGTAGTATGTACGCCTCCACATGATGTTCCGGGTGAATATGTTGAAACAGTATTGCCCAAGCCAATGGAAAGCAATGATACGGTGAAGCTTCTGCGCCAGTTGATGTTTGAATCCAATGAATTGCTGAGCAATCACCCTGTCAATGCGCGTCGTCGTGCAGAAGGTAAGGCGCTTGCCAATATGATATGGCCCTGGTCGCCGGGTTATAAACCGCAAATGCCCACAATAAAGGCCTTGTATGGCTTAGATAGAGGTGCTGTCATTTCGGCGGTCGATTTAATTCATGGTCTGGGCAAACTGGGTGGTTTACAATCCATATTCGTGGAAGGGGCAACGGGCTTATACACTACTAATTATAAAGGAAAAGCCGAGGCTGCTATTAAAGCTTTGGAAGATGGCAATGACTATGTGTTTTTGCACATCGAGGCGCCTGATGAAGCTGGTCATGAAGGGGATGTAGAGCTGAAGATTCGCACCCTGCAAGATATTGACCAGAAGGTTGTAAAGCCGGTTTTAGACTATCTTGAAAAGGCAGGGAGTGAACTGACGGTGGCGTTTCTGCCCGACCATCCAACGCCTTGTGAGGTGCGTACCCATACCAGGGAGCATGTGCCGTTTATGATATATCGGCCGCAGCATGCTGCTGATGCAGTAGAGGTGTATGATGAGCAATCGGTTAAGGAAGGGGCAATTGGCTTTCTTGACCAGACTGAGTTTATGCAAGTATTATTATCCGGAAATAAATAGTCTATGTTGTTTTACAGTACTAATAATAAGGAGTTAAAGAGTGATTTAAAACAGGCTGTTATCCATGGATTGGCTGCCGACAAGGGTTTGTTTATGCCTGAATCAATTCCTGTTTTACCGGATAGTTTCTGGGATGAGTTACCCCGCTTGTCATTGGGTGAAATAGGCTTTGAAACCTTGAAATATTTCTTTTGCCCGGAGATTCCCGAAGATGAATTTCGCCAATTGACCAATGAGGCATTTAATTTTCCTGTGCCTGTAGTGCCGGTATCATCCAATATTTCTGCTTTGGAATTGTTCCATGGTCCGACACTGGCATTTAAGGATATTGGCGCCCGCTTCCTGGCGCGTGTGATGGCGCGTTTTACCAGGGATTATGAACGTGATATTAATGTGCTGGTGGCAACTTCTGGAGATACAGGCAGTGCTGTGGCCAATGGTTTCCTGGGTGTGAAGGGGGTAAATGTCTTTGTTCTATACCCCAAAGGTCTGGTGTCTGATGTGCAGGAAAAGCAATTTACCACCCTTGGGCAAAATATCACTGCTATTGAAGTGGATGGTACGTTTGATGATTGTCAGCGTTTGGTAAAAACGGCTTTTATGGATGATGGACTGAAGCAACAATTGACGCTTACTTCTGCCAATTCCATAAACCTGGCTCGTTTCCTGCCGCAAATGGTCTATTATTTCTTTGCTTATGCACAAGCTGTTGAGCAGGGACATAAGGAATTGGTGGTATGTGTGCCCAGTGGTAATTTCGGTAATTTAACTGCGGGATTAATTGCGCATCGAATGGGATTGCCTGTTAAGCGTTTTATTGCTGCAACCAATATCAACGATGTGGTGCCAAAATACCTGGCCTCTGGTCATTACCAGGCGGCTCCCGGTATAGCGACGCCTGCCAATGCTATGGATGTGGGGGATCCGAGTAACTTTATACGGATCCAAAAGCTCTTTCAGCACGATCTAAACCGTATTACTGAGGTAATGACTGGTCTTTCGGTTAATAATGATGCTATTTTTTCTACGATAAGGGATGTGTTTGATTCTGAGGCTTATGTGCTCGATCCGCATGGGGCTATTGCTTACTACGCACTTGATAATTGTTTGGAACAAGGTGAGCATGGCATATTTCTTGCGACTGCACATCCGGCCAAGTTCCCTGAGACGGTTGAGAAAATAATTGAGCGTCGGGTGGAACAGCCTGATCGATTAAAAGCTTTTCTTAACGGAGAAAAGAAAGTGGAGAATTCGTCTGGTTTATACGAAGAATTTAAACAAGTAATATTGGACAACGCACTATAAATGCTGGCTTTTTTTTAAAAAATAAACTTAATTTTTAAGATTTTTTTAAAAAAAAACTATTTTTACGGCCATTGAAGTGAATTGTACCAATTAAAATAAGTTAAAAAGAGAATTGTTATGAAGTATTTAGCAACTTTATCCCTTGTGTTATTGATGTCTTTAGGAGCTATTGCTCAGGAAGAAAGTGCGGCAGAATTGAAAAATCAGGGAAATGAAGCGTTAAGAGCAAAGAATTACAAAGGAGCATTAGAGTTATTTGAAAAAGCTATTGGAGCTTGGGGCGAAGAGGAAATGGATGCGGCTATGGTGTATAATGCAGCAACCAGTGCACGTAAGATCAAAAATTACGAAAAAGCTGAAAAATACTACAACGAATCAAAGAATTTAGGTTACAAAGCTGATGTTTCTACTTACTACATTGCTTCTTCTTTGAAGAGCATGGGTAAGAACGAGGAAATGGAAAAAGTTCTTTTAGCAGGTATTGAAGAATATGGTACCAGCAAGTATGTTAGCCACATGAAAAAAATGTTGGCTGGTTACTATGTGAAAGAAAGTAATAAGTTGTATCAGAAAGGTCAGGAGACGCTTAATACACGTGGCGAAGGTAATCGTGACCAGTGGGATGCTATCAAGGCTAAAGCTAAAACTGTTTTGGATGAAGCTAGTGGTTTAGCTAAAAAAGCTATGGAGTATGATCCAACTAACAAAAATGCACAAGCTATCTTAACAGGTATCGAAGGATTACTTAAGAGCTAAGAAATAACTCATTAGAGTAAAAAGAAAGCGACGGTTTATTGACCGTCGCTTTTTTTTTGTAACCCTTTTTTCTCAAAAGAGTGTCTATTATTATAAAGCAGACATTATTTTTGTACTTCAACCCCTAAAAACAAGTATTGAATGAAACAGTTATTTATTGGATGCATGCTCTTTTTTGGTGCTTTATCTGCGATTATAGCTCAAAATGCAGATGTTACCAAGAGTGATGCCATTATGCAAGAGAGTCAGATGCAGTATCTTGCAGCTGCAGAATTATACCAAAAAGCCGGTGAGCTTTATGAGGCGGACGGCAAAACAGATGCTTTCTGCTACTTTAAAGCGGGACAGAATTATACCAAAGCTAAAAAGTATGCCTCCGCATTGCCCATGTTAGATAAGGCGAGGGCTAATAGTTATGACGAAGCAGATCTATACCTTAGTTACGGTGACGCTTATGCCGGGGCTAAGAAATTTGCTGAAGCTGAAAAGGAATTACTTGACGGTAAAACCAGGTATGCTGATAAAAGTGGCGAGTTTAATAAAAAACTTGGTTATCTGTATTTTAATTCGGGCCAGTATGAAAAGGCTGTGGAATATTTGCAGGTGGCCATTGAGGCTGAGCCAAACAATTATACCTATCATTATCTGCTTGGTTCTTCATACGAGCGAATGAAAAAATACAAAGAAGCAACTGAGGAATTGGAAAAAGTAGTGGCTATCAAGTCTAATCACAAAAACAGCATTAAGAAGCTGGGCGTAATCTACTTTAAGCAAACCGATTATTTGTACACAAAGGAAACCAAGCGCTATGAGGCTATGAAAAGTCCTACACGTGTTGATTATCACAATTCCACCAAAAAACTGGAGCAAATTGCTCAGGGCTATACAAAGGCTTTGCCTTACCTGGAGAAAGCGCATGGCTTTTCGCCTAAAGATAAGGCGATCATCAGTTGTTTAAGTGTGGCATACCGTCGTTTGAAAATGGAGGATAAGGCGGCCCAAATGGCTGAGCTCCTGAATTAACAATGCATTAGGCTGTGTTCGAATTTTATGGTCGAACTCAGATTATTAGTGAATAGTTAAAAAGATCGCATTGATGTCTGATGATATTAATGCGATCTTTTTCTTTTTTGTTAGGGTTTTGCTCATTCCAATCTCGATAACTTCACTTCGGTACTTTCTCCTTGAGCCCTGGTTAAAAGATAATAATGGTGCTTTGGGATATTTTCGTTGTAAATTAATGAATATAAAGGGCAATAAATCAATCCCAGGCTGTAAATAGCGGGATGAAGGCCCACAACCACCTCAAGTGCGCCCTGAAGCCTTCTCGCCAACCTTGGCCCGGACTATTACTCAGACCAACGCACTTTTTATTAACAGCTTTGAATATTTTATCCACAAATTTGCACAAATTGTATTCCTGCGGAATTGATTACCTGGCTGTAAATAACGGGCTGAAGGCCCACATCATCATAGCCTGGGGTAAAGCGTAGCGACACCCCAGGATCAGTCATCCCCATCATCCCGCTGCAACGGGGAATATATTAATGTGGGAATTAGTTTGCAGCGGAATAGGTAGTTATATAGTTAAGGGGATAGCATGTTGATTTACAGCTTTTAATATTATATCCACAAATTCCACAAATTGTATCCCTGCGCAATTCTTAATCATTTCACCAACACACATCTATTACACGGATTATTCCTTCGGAATTGATTACCAGGCTGTAAAACCGGGCTGAAGGCCCACATCATCATAGCCTGGGGTAAAGCGTAGCGACACCCCAGGACCAGTCATCCCCATCATCCCGCTGCAACGGGGAATATATTAATGTGGTAATTAGTTTGCAGCGGAATAAGTAGTTGTATGATTAAAGGATAGAATGTTGATTTACAGCTTTTAATATTATATCCACAAATTCCACAAATTGTATCCCTGCGCAATTCTTAATTATTTCAGCAATAGACTTCTATTACACGGATTATTCCTTCGGAATTGATTACCAAGCTGTAAATAACGGGATGAAGGCCCACTTCCTCATAGCCTGGGGTAAAGCGTAGCGACGCTCCAGGACCAGTCATCCCCATCATCCCGCTGCAACGGGGAATATATTAATGTGGTAATTAGTTTGCAGCGGAATAGGTAGTTGTATGGTTAAAGGATAGAATGTTGATTTACAGCTTTTAATATTATATCCACAAATTCCACAAATTGTATCCCTGCGCAATTCTTAATTATTTCAGCAATAGACTTCTATTACACGGATTATTCCTTCGGAATTGATTACCAGGCTGTAAAT
>NZ_JBNGPA010000042.1:0-7506 GCF_050589845.1 Carboxylicivirga agarovorans
TAGAATGTTGATTTACAGCTTTTAATATTATATCCACAAATTCCACAAATTGTATCCCTGCGCAATTCTTAATTATTTCAGCAATAGACTTCTATTACACGGATTATTCCTTCGGAATTGATTACCAGGCTGTAAATAACGGGCTGAAGGCCCACATCATCATAGCCTGGGGTAAAGCGTAGCGACACCCCAGGACCAGTCATCCCCATCATCCCGCTGCAACCGTGAATATCTTAATGCAGGAGTTTATTTGCAGCGGAATAGGTAGTTGTATGGTTAAGGGGATAGAATGTTGAAAACCATACCACAAAAAAAAGGCTGCTCATGCGAGCAGCCTCTTCTTTAACTTATTCAATATGTTTTAATTGTCTTTCTCTTTTTCTTTTGAAAGCTCCACAATGGCCGTGACAATCTTCTCTTCCTTACTGTCAAAATCCACTTTAATAATATCTCCTTCAGAAACAGATGCCTGAATAATTACTTCAGCCATTTCATCCTCAAGGTATTTCTGTATAGCTCGTTTTAAAGGACGGGCGCCATACTGAATATCGTAGCCTTTAGATGCAATAAAGTCTTTGGCGGCATCTGATAATTCCAATTTATAGCCCAAACCTTCCACGCGTTCATATAACCCTTTTAATTCGATATCAATAATCTTATGAATATCATTTTTCTCCAGGTTGTTGAAGATAATCACATCATCAATACGGTTGATAAATTCAGGCGCGAATGCCTTTTTCAAAGCTTTTTCTATTACACCCTTGGCATGGTCCTGATCCGAAATGCTGCTCTTAGGAGTAAAACCAACTCCGCGACCAAAGTCTTTCAACTCTCTTGTTCCAATGTTAGAGGTCATAATGATGATGGTGTTCTTAAAGTCCACTTTTCGTCCCAAACTATCGGTCAAACGACCTTCATCCAGTACCTGAAGCAGTAAATTAAACACATCGGGGTGGGCTTTTTCAATTTCATCTAAAAGCACCACTGCGTAAGGGCGACGGCGCACCTTTTCAGTTAGTTGACCACCCTCTTCGTAACCTACATATCCCGGAGGCGCTCCAACTAATCGCGAAACAGAGAATTTCTCCATGTATTCGCTCATGTCGATGCGTATTAATGCGTCGGTCGTATCAAAAAGATACTTGGCCAGCACCTTTGCAAGATGTGTTTTACCTACACCGGTCGGACCCAAAAAGACAAATGAACCAATCGGACGATTCGGATCTTTCAATCCAGCACGATTACGCTGGATGGCTTTAACGATCTTTTCAATGGCCTTGTTCTGACCAATCACCGAACCATTTAATTCTTTACCCATCTTAAGTAGGCGGAAACCTTCGGCTTGTGCCACGCGCTGAACAGGAATGCCTGTCATCATGGCAACAACTTCTGCCACTTTTTCAGCATCTACGCTCTCGCGGTGTTGAAGCAGTTCTTCTTCCCACTTGCTTTTGGCACTTTCAAGTTCTTCAAGCAGACCTTTTTCCTTATCGCGGAAGCTGGCGGCCAACTCAAAGTTCTGTGCTTTAACAGCTTTTATCTTATTTTCTTTGATCTCATCTATATCATTCTCAATCTTAAGAATGGTCTCAGGTACCACAATATTAGATATATGTACACGTGAACCGGCTTCATCAAGGGCATCAATGGCCTTATCGGGCAGGTGACGGTCAGATATATAACGTTCGGTCAGCTTCACACAGGCTTCAACAGCTTCCGGTGTGTAGTTAACATTGTGGTGATCTTCGTATTTTTCGCGGATATTATTCAGTATCTCAACTGTTTCCTCAATGGAGGTCGGTTCTACCATTACCTTTTGAAAACGACGCTCTAAAGCACCATCTTTTTCGATGTGCTGACGGTATTCATCCAGGGTGGTGGCTCCGATACATTGAATTTCACCACGTGCCAGTGCCGGCTTAAGCATATTGGCGGCATCGAGTGATCCTGTTGCTCCACCTGCACCTACAATAGTGTGGATCTCATCAATAAAGAGGATGATATTTGGATTGCGGCTCAGCTCATTCAAAATGGCTTTCATGCGCTCTTCAAACTGTCCGCGATACTTGGTACCGGCCACAATAGAAGCCAGATCAAGGGTTACCACACGCTTATCAAATAATACGCGAGATACTTTCTTTTCAATGATTCGCAGTGCCAGCCCCTCTGCAATGGCTGATTTACCAACACCGGGTTCACCTATCAATATCGGGTTATTCTTTTTACGACGGCTCAGAATCTGCGCCAGACGCTCAATTTCTTTTTCACGGCCTACAATAGGATCGAGGCGGTTTTCTTCAGCTGCTTTGGTAATATCAATACCAAAATTATCCAAAACAGGGGTGTCGGAACCTGATTTAGAACTTGATTTGCTACCTTCTCCTGATGATCCGGAACCCGAGCCCGAGCCGGAAAATGGGCTGTCCTGATCGTCATCTTCAGGATAATCGGCTTTAGCCAGCGGCTCTTCACGGTCAAGCATATCCTTGACTTTGTAGTAATTAATATTTTCTTCTGCCATAATTTCCCATATTATACTGCTCTTTTCCTTAAGCAGCGCGATTAGTAGATGGCCTGTATTAATGCGGTCACTTTTTAAGGCTTTGGCTTCGAGGTGAACCAGTTTAAGTACTCGTTCAGACGACTGTAGCAGGGGCAGATTATCACTCTGGATGGGTTCATTTTCCAGTAAGTGACGTTCAAGGCAGCCTTTAATCTTTGGAATATCGGCATTCAGGCGTTGTAATATCTCTATTGCTACACCTTCTCCTTCCCGCAATATGCCAAGCATCAGGTGCTCGGGCGAAATATAGCGGTTGCCCAGTCGTTCAGCTTCTTCCTTGCTGTATGATATCACGTCTTTAATACGTGGCGAAAAGTTTAAATCCATATATTTTTAGAATCTTATATTACAAAACAAATGGTGGAGGCTCTTGTTTACTCCACCAGCAATAAATTATGAACAAGAACCATGCTAATTTTAAAAGTTCTCGTTTTTGAGCCTGAAAACTGACAATTATTCAGCTTTTATGTCAATCGTGAATTTAAATATTCTAGCGCCAATAATCAAAAAATGTTGATAACATTCCTGAGTATCTTAGGCTTTGCACTTGTTGATAAATTGTGTTAACAATCGTTTTTTCATGTAATCGAAATTACTTAAATTAGTGCGTTCAAAAAATGGCTCCCTAAAAGCCATTTTTTATGTAATAGCATATAATAAAACAAACTCATAAATGACTGAAGGAGAAAAAATAATTAAGATCAACATTGAGGAAGAGATGAAGTCTGCTTACATCGATTATTCGATGTCGGTAATCGTTTCGCGTGCCTTACCTGATGTTCGTGATGGTATGAAACCGGTACACCGCCGTGTTTTATATGGAATGAGTGAGCTGGGATTAGCCGCCAATAAACCATATAAGAAGTCTGCGAGGATTGTAGGAGAGGTGCTTGGTAAGTTTCACCCGCACGGTGATTCATCTGTATATTTCGCGATGGTGCGTATGGCACAGGAATGGTCATTGCGTTATCCTTTGGTTGATGGACAAGGAAACTTCGGATCGGTTGATGGTGATAGCCCTGCGGCTATGCGTTATACTGAGGCCCGCCTGAATAAGCTGGCTGAAGAAATGTTGGTTGACATTGAAAAGAATACAGTTGATTTCCAACTGAACTTCGATGATTCTATTCAGGAGCCAACAGTTTTACCAACCCGTATACCTAACTTATTAGTTAATGGAGCATCTGGTATTGCCGTAGGTATGGCTACCAATATGCCGCCTCATAACCTGAGCGACACCATTGATGCTACTGTTGCTTACATCGACAACAATGATATTGAAATTGATGAATTAATCAATATTGTAAAAGCACCTGATTTCCCGACAGGTGGTAGCATATATGGCTATCAGGGTGTTAAAGATGCTTTCCATACCGGTAAAGGACGGGTTGTAATGCGTGCCAAGTCGGATATTGAGACGGAAGCCAACGGGCGTGAGAAAATCGTTATTACCGAAATTCCTTACCTTGTTAATAAGGCCGAACTGATCATGAAGATTGCGGACCTGGTTAATGAGAAAAAGATCGACGGTATTTCAAATGTTAACGATGAGTCGGATCGTCAGGGAATGCGTATTGTTATTGACCTGAAGAAGGATGCTATCGCTAATGTTGTATTGAACCACTTATTTAAGTATACGGCTTTACAAACATCCTTTGGTGTTAACAATATTGCCCTGGTTAACGGACGTCCACAGTTATTAAACCTTAAGGGACTGATCAAGTGTTTTGTTGAGCACCGTCATGAAGTGGTGACCCGTCGTACTCAGTACGAATTGGACCAGGCTGAGAAGCGTGCACACATCCTTGAAGGTTTGATTATTGCCAGCGATAATATTGATGAAGTCATCAAGATTATTCGTGCTGCTCAAACACCTGATGAAGCTCGTCAGAACTTAATTGAACGCTTTGAATTGACAGATATTCAGGCGCGTGCTATTGTTGAAATGCGCTTGCGTCAGTTAACAGGACTGGAGCAGGATAAGTTACGTGCTGAATATGATGAACTGATGAAGGAAATTGCTCACCTGAAAGATATTCTTGCCAATGTCGAGTTGCGTATGAATATTATCAAAGAGGAGCTTGAAGAAGTTAAAGCTAAATATGGCGATGAGCGCCGCACTGATATAGTATATAGCTCTGAAGAGTTTAATCCTGAGGATTTCTATGCCGATGAAGAGATGATTATTACCATCTCACACCTGGGTTATATGAAGCGTACGCCTTTGGCTGAGTTCAAAACTCAGAACAGGGGTGGAGTTGGATCTAAAGGATCCACTACTCGCGATGAAGACTTTATCGAGCATATTTATCCGGCATCAATGCACAATACCATGTTGTTCTTCACTAAGAAAGGACGCTGTTTCTGGTTGAAAGTGTACGAGATACCTGAAGGAAATAAAACGTCTAAGGGCAGAGCTATTCAGAATCTGCTGAATATTGATCCGGATGATACCGTTAAAGCATTTATCAAGGTGAAGAAACTGAATGATGAAGATTACATCAATTCTCACTACATCATGATGGGTACGAAGAAAGGTATCGTTAAAAAATCATTACTGAAAGATTATTCTCGTCCACGTGTGAATGGTGTGAATGCTATTACCATCAAGGAAAATGATGAGTTATTGCAGGCTCGTCTGACCAATGGACAGTCTGAAATATTAATGGCAACACGCTCTGGTCGTGCCATCCGTTTTAATGAAACACAGGCCCGTTGTATTGGTCGTACAGGTGCCGGAGTGCGAGGTATCACGCTGGCTTCAGAGGCCGACGAGGTAGTTGGCATGGTTTGTGTTAAGAATACTGAAGCCGAAGACATTTTGGTTGTTTCGGAAAAAGGATATGGTAAACGATCTAAAACAGAAGATTATCGTGTGACCAACCGTGGTGGTAAGGGTGTAAAAACCATGAACATCAGTGATAAAACAGGTGAGTTGATTACCATTAAGAATGTGACCGATGATAATGATTTAATGATTATCAATCGTTCGGGTATAGCCATTCGCTTGTCAGTTAGTGAAATGAGGGTGATGGGACGTGCCACGCAGGGTGTTCGCCTGATTAATTTAAGTAAAAAACAAGACGAAATTGCATCGGTTGCTAAGGTAACATCGGAGGCTGCTATTGAAAATGAAGCGTTTGAAAACGATAACGGCGATGATCCTGTAACCGAAAATACAACGGAACAAACTAACGAATGAGGATAAATGCTATATTTGCCTCACAAAATCAATCTAAAACTTTTTGAAATGAAAAGATTAGCGCTATTTGCAATTCTAATTTTCAGCGTCTCAGCTGTATTTGCCCAGAAGGGTAAAGTATCAGCTGCAAGCGGTTACCTGGACACTAATGACCTTGAAGCTGCTAAAAAAGCAATTGACCAGGCTCTTGAGCATGAAAAGTCAATTAACTGGCCTAAGACATACATTGTAGCTGCCAAAGTTTACACTGAGTTATCTAAAGCCGGACAAGATGCTGAGGGTATCAAAAAAGCTGTAGACTTTTATAAAAAAGCTATTGAATTAGACCAAAAAGGTGATGCCAAAGGAAAAGGTATTGGTAAATATGAGAAGGAAATCAAGTTACAATTGACTTTCTTTAAGCCTGACCTGACTAACTCTGGTATCGAAGGTTTTAATACTGAGGATTTCAACCAGGCATTGTATGCGTTTGAAAACGTATTGTATTTCAATGCTTTACCAATGTTCCAGGAAGAAGCTCCAGGTATTGATACTGCTATTGTTTATAACTGTGCTTTAGCTGCTTACAATGCTAAAGACTGGCCAAAGGCTGAAGAGTTCTTCAACCAGGCTATTGACTTAAACTACGGTGGTGGTGATGCAGTTTTATTATTAGACCAGGTATTCGATGCCTCTGGTGATAGCCTTAAAGTTCCTGAGAACTTAAAAAGAGGTTTCCAGAAGTATCCTGAAGATGAGCGTATTTTAACAACTCTGATTCAGTATTACTTAGATGCTCAGGAAAACGATGCTGCATTGGAGTATTTGAATACAGCGATCGAAAAAGATCCAGAGAATCCATCTTTCTATTATGCTCGTGGTGTATTAAATGAAAACATCGATAAAGATGTTGCTATCAACGATTACAAAAAATGTCTGGAAATTGATCCTGCATTCTTTAACTCGTTATACAACATTGGTGTAATTTATTACAACAAAGGTGTTGAGCAGCAGAATGTTGCCAATGACAAGACAACCACTAAGGAGTTTAATGAGGCAATGAAGATTGCTAACGATTACTGGGAGCAGTCATTACCATTTATGGAAAAAGCTCACGAAGTGAAGCCTGAAGAAGCTGCAGTATTGGAAACTTTAAAAGGTTTATACTACCGTTTCGAAAGAATGGATAAGTACAATGAGGTTAAAGCTAAATTAGATGCTTTAAACTAATTCATTGAAATAATATAGAAGGTTAGCCGGTTTAATCGCCGGCTAATTTTTTAATATATAAATATAACATAATATGAAATATAAGACAAGTGTATTGATCGCCAATCACAGCTTGTAATTCCAGTAATAACAGTTACTTAGATAAATTGAAGCAAAATCATATGCATGATATATCCAATATATATATCGATTGAGAATACACTCATAACACAAATTGTATCTCTGCGGAAGTCTTAATTATTTCAGCAATAAACATGAATTATTCCTTCGGAATAGATTAACAGGCTGTAAAAACCTAAACCTCCTTAGAATTCCATATTTCAAAATACTTCACACATAATCCTTAAATATTCCATTTATATTTCGGAATTGCAGTGCCGAAATAATTTACAGCTTGTAATAAAATAACCACGGATATACTCTAATAAATTACAATTTTTTAAGCCACTTTTTCATTGGAGCTGTTCATATTTCTTTCTCTAGGATCAAGACAAATATAGTCTTGACTGTATGGTTTCTTGTTTTGAACAAC
>NZ_JBNGPA010000043.1:0-42476 GCF_050589845.1 Carboxylicivirga agarovorans
ATAAAAAAGACTTAAAACCACCTCCCCTCTCCTTCGTCGAGGTACTCCTCCTTGCCAGGAGGAGAGCTGATTTACAGCTTGCAAAACACTATATATGTGAATGTTTGAATCTTTTCGAACACTCGTGGGATGTTGCCCCAGGCTTTGATGTTAAAGGTTTTGACTTCCTCGATTTTCCATTCAGTCTTAACTTAATGACATTACATCCGTCGCATCTTTGGGATTCTGTAAGGACAGGTCGTTTATTAGTAGCTGCAAATGACCACCATTATCAAGCGTGTCACAACCATAAATGACAAGCAATATCAACCAGCTAAAAAACTCGCGATTTTCGTTCGGTAATGTTCGAAAGAATTTCCACTTAAAAAAGTTTTGTGTAGGAGATGTCGATAAAAAAAAGATATGCCCTTAAAAATACCTTAAATGGCGTATTTATAAAATGGCTGCGTAATCAGTAAATAGCACTCATATAGCCTGACATATTCAACAAACACCCTGCCGGGTAACAAAAAGGGACCTTGTTCGGGATTAACCTCGCCGGGAGCGAGGTTGATCCGAGGCGGTACCGAAGAAATACCGAAGGAGTCCCAATGAATTACCGAAGCTGTATCAAAGAAAGTTCAAAAAAAAAATATTTGTTAAGAAGAATATTAAAGTCAAATCAGTTGAAAAAACTTAAGGAGGGTCATTGAATACATGTTTGGATCTAAAGAATTGATTTAATGTGTGCAATTAACTATTTCTCTGCCATTAGCTTTCTTTCAATCATATGCATACCTTGCATTTGTTTCTTCTATATGTTCAGAGGCAATTGCTCTACAAAAACAAAACCTTAATACCGGCTACAAAGACAGTCAATAATAGTATGTAACGTATATACCTGACGCCAATTTGTTGGGCATATTTCGAGGCAATAAACGCCCCACTGGCATTGCCTATTGCCAGGATAATGCCATACAGAAAGTTAACCTGACCTGACCATATAAAAATACCTAAAGCCACAGCTGTATAGGCTAATACGATAAACACCTTAATGGCATTGGCTTTAATTAAGTCATAACCCACACCCAGTACTAATCCTGCCAGTAAAAAGAAACCTACACCAGCTTGGATAAAACCGCCATATACCCCAATAAAAAAGAAAATGACAACCTGCCAGAAGGCCGGTTTCTCATGCACTTGTCCGGCTTGCTCTTTGACCCATTTATCGGGTTTAAACAAGATAACAAAGAACATGACGAATAATAAGGAACCAATAAACAAATTGAGTATTTGCTCATCAATATTAACAGCAATAGAAGCGCCAACCACAGAGCCAGCCAGGGCTGGAATAACCAGGAACAAGCTGCTCTTGTAATTGATTAAGCCTTGCTGTTTAAAGTTGCGAACCGCCACCACATTCTGGAAAAAGATCGCCACCCGGTTGGTAGCGTTGGCCTGGTGAGGAGACAGGCCTAAAAACATCAATAAGGGCAGGGTAATAAGTGAGCCACTGCCTGCAAGTGTGTTAATGAATCCGGCAAAGAGGCCGGCCAGGATAAGTAAGCTTGCGTCTAATAGTGAGATGTCCATACTGCAAATGTATGGTTTTCATTTAGAAACTTTAATGACTAAGGGAAGCAATAGATGGATATAGCTCTTAAAATACCCATTGATAATTCTATCTTTTTTTCAAGCGCAAATTGCACTCTTACTCATATACTGGTTAAGCATGACAGAACTATTCGTGTTAATTCGTGAGGTTTGTGGTGTTGTATTTTTTAATCAATGGGAAGTGAAATATCCGGATAGTAACAACGGTAATGCAAGATTCGCTAAGTTAATCAGCTATCTCCAGGTAAAAAAAGCCGCTCTCAAAAGAAAGCGGCTCTGTATCTTAGTTTAAACATCATTCAAATAGCAGCAGCTATAAGATGAGCTTATAATCTACCATGCAAACATTGGATTATCAGCCATCAATGCATTTACTTTTTTGCGTGTTTCAGCAATTGATTCTTCGTTGTCAATGTTAGAAATAACTTCGTCAATGTAACCAACGATAGTACGCATATCATCTTCTTTTAAACCACGTGATGTGATAGCAGAAGTACCCACACGGAAACCAGATGTAGCAAATGGTGAACGTGTATCGAATGGTACCATGTTTTTGTTGATGGTAATATCAGCTTTTACCAATGTGTTCTCTACTTTCTTACCTGAAATATCAGGGAATTTAGTGCGAAGGTCGATCAACATTAAGTGGTTGTCAGTTCCACCAGAGATGATCTTGTAACCCAACTTAATGAACTCATCAGCCATAGCTTGTGCATTAGAACGCACCTGGTCAACGTAAGTAGCAAAGTCTTCAGATAAAGCTTCACCAAATGCAACTGCTTTTGCTGCAATAACGTGCTCTAAAGGACCACCTTGCTGACCCGGGAATACAGCGAAATCCAACACAGCACTCATCATTTTAGTTTCTCCTTTTGGAGTTTTGTAACCAAATGGGTTTTCATAATCTTTACCCATTAAAATCATACCACCTCGAGGTCCGCGTAATGTTTTGTGAGTAGTAGTTGTTACAATATGACAATGCTCAACAGGATTGTTTAAGCGACCTTTGGCAATTAAACCGGCAGGGTGAGCCATATCACACAATAATAAAGCACCAATCTCATCAGCCAAACGACGCATGCGCGCGTAATCCCACTCACGTGAGTAAGCCGAAGCACCTGCAATAATCATTTTAGGCTTGTGCTCACGAGCAATAGCTTCCATCTCATCGTAATCAACCAACCCGGTATCTTCTTTAACGTGATAGCAAACCGGGTTGTAAGTTACACCTGAGAAGTTTACAGGCGAACCATGTGTTAAGTGACCACCGTGAGCTAAGTCTAAGCCCATAAAGGTATCACCTGGCTTTAAAACAGCGAAAAATACTGCTGCGTTAGCCTGAGCACCTGAGTGAGGCTGTACATTCGCATACTCAGCACCAAATAATTCACAGGCACGGTCAATGGCCAATTGCTCTGTCTGGTCAACTACCTGACATCCACCGTAGTAGCGTTTTCCCGGGTAACCCTCAGCATATTTGTTAGTTAAACATGAACCCTGAGCTTCCATTACCTGCTCACTCACAAAGTTCTCTGAAGCGATTAGCTCAATACCTTCTTTCTGGCGAGCGAATTCCTTCTCAATTAGGTCGAAAATTACAGTATCGCGTTTCATCTTATTTAGTATAATTTTAAGATGTGAGTATTAATACACCAATTGATTGAATTGATAGTGCACTAAATACAAACTGATTATGATTATTTATTAATGTATTTTATTCTAACGAGGGCCGCCGTTGCGGTCTGTAATTGCGAAGATTGGGTAATATGTAAATCTTCAAATTGTTTAATCTTTATGCGGAGGAACACAAATTTACATCAACCATCCGATAATAAAAAACATTGCAGTTTATAACTTTTCCTGAAATGCAAAAATGATATAATACAGACTTGATATTATTCATGTTTTCATTAGTGCTTAGTTTTAGTGCTCATTAGTAGTTTAATAGTTGAAAAGTTTAGTAGTTTAATCGTTCAACTCATCAACTCATCAACTCATCAACTCATCAACTCATCAACTCTTAAACTATTAATCAGTTCGACAGTTAATCAGTTCGACAGTTCATCAGTTCGACAGTTTGACAAATCAGCTCCTGATCGCTATCGACAGTTATATCGTTTAGTGGTTGAATAGTTGAATAGTTGAAAAGTTTAGTAGTTTAATTTTTCAACTTATAAACGCATAAACTCTTAAACAATTAGACAGTTAATCAGCTCAACAATTAATTAGTTCGACAGTTTATCAATTCAACAGTTTATCAATTCGACTCCCGATGTCTATCGGGATAATCAGTTCGATATATCAACTCCTGTTCGTTCCGCTACAAGGAAGTTGAGAAGGAACTAATCAACAAATTTCAAAAAAGCAATGCGTCCAATGTCTAATCCAATTGTCATATGGTTAGACTAACTAATTATGACATGAAGAAATTATTATTATCCCTGACATTACTTTTTGCTGTGGTCTTAACCAATGCGCAAGAGCAGGAGGTTGAACACGATTACCGAGGAAGCTTTATTCTTAACTGGGCGCCACTGTCGGCCTTTGACAGCTATTCGCGTCTTCGTTTAGGTGCTGAAATTGGTGTGTCGCAACGCGCCAGTGTGGGGCTTGATGTTGGTTTTAACCTTTCCAATTATGAATGGGGTGGCTATGCAGGTGGCTGGGATGATCGGGAATACAGCGTCTTTGAGGTACGACCAGAGATAAAATTCTTCTTTAATGATAAATACAGAGCTCGCCTTTATAATGCACTTGAATTTTATTACATCTACCTGGAGGAAGAGCTGGAGGATGATTATTACTACAAGGATAAAGGAGAAATACGAATTGATTTTGATGAAGCGACCTATACGAAGGCAAAATTTGGTGCACATTATAAGTTTGGCGTTAGCCTCAGAATGGGCTCACGGATGGTGTTTGATCCATATGTGGGTGTTGGGGTCCGCCTGGTTGAACGTGAATATGTCGATGTTATAGGTGGTGTTACTAATCCGGATAACAGTGGCGATTGGGATGAGTGGCTATGGTCAGATAGTCAGCGCTATGAAGGTAATTTCTGGGGTGTTAACTTTTCAGGAGGATTTCGTTTAGGTATCTATTTAGCGAAGTAGGTTTTAGTTTAAAAGTTTAGCAGTTTAAAAGTTTAGCAGTTTAAAAGTTTAGCAGTTTAAAAGTTTAGCAGTTTAACTAATCAACTTTTAATGTAATAAACAGTTTGACGGCTTGACACCCGATGTCTATCGGGATAATCAGTTCGACAGTTAATCAATTCGACAGTTAATCCATTCGACAATCAACCCCTGCTCATTCCGCTGCAAGGAAGTTTCCGCAAACTTTAGACTGGCGGTTGCAGCTTGGTTAAATAATATAGTTGAATAGTTGAGAAGTTTAGTAGTTTAATTTTTCAACTCATCAACTCTTAAACTATTAAACAACTAAACAATTTGACAATTAATCAGTTCGACAGTTTATCAATTCGACTCCTTATGTCTATCGGGATAATCAGTTCGACAGTTAATCATTTTATCAATATATACACTTTAATCGTCTGAGTAATGAATCAATACTCTGCGGTAAACGGAGAATATCTTTGATTTGGAAACAAAGCCAAGGTACTTTCCGTCTTTTACAACGGGAAGGTTCCAGGCGCTGGTTTCTTCAAACTTACGCATGACCTTGTCCATGTTTTCGTCAATCTCGATCATGGCAGGCGGCAAAGACATTAATTCCTGTACAGTGGTTTCATTGTATAAATCGTGGTTAAACATTATTTCACGGATATCGTCCAGCAGAAGGATACCTCGCAATTCGTTACGATGATTGACCACAGGGAAAATATTGCGTTTAGAGGCTGAGATCACTTTGACCAATTCGCCTAAGGTCATTTCTGGATAAACACTTTTAAAGTCTGTTTCCAGAACCTTTTCAAGGCGCATAAGTGTTAAAACAGCCTTGTCTTTATGGTGTGTGATCAATTCGCCCTTTTGAGCCAGTCGCTTGGTGTACAGTGAGTGAGGTTCAAAGTACATAATGGTTAAATAGGCAATGGTAGAGGTGATCATCAGGGGAATAAACAAACCATAACCATTGGTAATTTCAGCTATCAGGAAAATAGCTGTTAATGGAGCATGCATCACACCTGCCATCATACCTGCCATTCCAACCAGGGTAAAGTGTGATGAGGGAACATCTGAGAAACCAAACATGTTGATCAGTTTGGCAAACAGATATCCGGTTACACCTCCCATAAAAAGGGTAGGGGCAAATATACCACCAATACCACCACTGCCGGTTGTTGCAGCTGTGGCAAATACCTTAAAGATGATCAACAGAACCAGGAATGCTATTAGTGCCCATGCATTGTCATGCCATCCATAAAAGAAACTTTCACCCATGACCGACTGGCTGTTGCCATTAAGCAATGCAATGATGGTTTGGTAACCTTCACCGTATAGTGGGGGGAATAAAAAGATGAGTAGACTCAATGATAAACCACCAACGATCCATTTGGAGAATGGATTTTTCATTTTGCCAAATTGCTTTTCAGTCTGCATGATGCCTCTCGTAAAATACAGCGATATAAATCCGGCGATAATACCCAGCAACACATAATAAGGAATGTTATTTAGCAAAAATGGAGCTTCGAGGGTAAATGCAAATTCAGCACCTTTGCCAAGGAAAAAATAAGCAATGGTAGATGCTGTGATCGCAGATATTAACAAAGGAATGATAGAGGCCATTGTCAGGTCCAGCATCATTACTTCAAGGGTGAAAACCAAGCCTGCGATCGGCGCTTTAAAGATACCGGCTATGGCACCTGCCGCTCCACAACCCATTAAAAGGATAATGGTCTTGTAATTCATCCTGAACAAACGTCCCAGTGATGAGCCAATGGATGCTCCTGTCAGGACAATAGGGGCCTCGGCTCCGACCGAACCACCAAATCCGATGGTAAAAGTACTGGTAATGATGGATGAATAATTATTATGACTTTTCAAATGTCCGCCACGCTTCGATATGGCATATAATATTTTACTGACACCATGGCCCAGACTGTCTTTGATAAAGAACTTAATAATGAGAATGGTAATTAATATACCGATCATCGGATAAGCCAGGTAGAGATAATTACGGTTCTCAAGGTTGAAATTCTCGGTGAGCATATGGTGGGTAAAGTGAACTGTATTTTTCAGGATGACAGCTGCCAGTCCGCTAAACACCCCAACCAGTAAACTCAATATTAAAATAAAATGCTTTTGGCTTATGTTTTTTACTCTCCAAATGAGAATTTTCCCGATGATTCTATTAAGCTTGCTCATAATGGCGCAAAAGTAATACAATTTAAGCTAGAAGGCTTTGTGGCAATTTGATTTTTAACGATTGTTAATAGAAAGCGATGATAGAGGATGCTAAAATTGCACAATTCAGGGCATTAAAAAAGAGGAAACAATTGTTTCCTCTTTTTTAATCAACTTTATTGAAGTTTAAATCTTTGGTTCAATTTCGGCCCAGTTTTCTTTTCGGGCAATGCGACTTACCTGCATTTCACTTACGCAAAACATTTTTGCAATCAGGTTTTGTTTTACGCCTTTTTCAAGCATACCTTTAATCACAGCAACGTCATCTTTCGATAACTTCGAACTGGTAACTACTTTACCTGCCTTTTTGCGAGCTTCCTGCAGTACCTTATGCATGCGTTTGTAACTCTCCGCTTTAGTAACCCATTGAAGGTTGGTGTAATAGTTGTTTTGCTTATTCCAGTCAAGGTGGATAACCACATCCTGGTCTTCTGCAGTTTTATCAACGAAATATTCAGCCGTTAGTTTGTGAACCAGAAAAGATTTCTTCTGGCCTTCAACACGCAGGCTAACATTATAAAAGCCCTTAATATTTCCTAACTTAACAATTCGGCCATTTACTTTATCATAGCAATAGCTTTTTATGCGACCATAATTGCTTATTTCGTATTTTTTGTCTGTAAACGTCAGCTCTTTCCACTGTTCATCATCAATTTTTCTAAGCTTACGTTCGTTCATGTTTGGTTTCATTGCACTTTAGGTTAAAGGTTGAAAATTAGATTAATGCTACCCAATACATTTTTTGTTAACACTTTCCTGAGAGGTATGTAGAGAATCTACTAACTGCTAAAAAGTAACAGCAAAAATATGAAAAAGGAATTTGCTATTCAATAACATTCTGACTTTTAGTGTTGTTAAAAAAAGTTAAGCCCCCTGAATCTAACGATTGGCGTAGGTTAGCAGTAAGTGTTAAATTATACTACTTATAAGCATTTTCATATCTTTGCAGCCAAAATGTTATTACAATGTCGTTAGGTATAGATGATAAGGAACTTGAGAAGTTTATTTTGGTAGGCGATCGTATATTGCTTAAGCCCAAAGTGCCGCAAAGTAAAACAAAATCAGGTTTGTACTTACCGCCAAGTGTTCAGGAAAAAGAGAAAGTACACAGTGGTTATATTGTAAAGGTTGGACCTGGTTACCCTATTCCATCTGCAGCTGAAAGTGATGAACTTTGGAAAAAAAAGGATGAGGCAATTAAGTATGTACCTTTGCAACCCAAAGAAGGCGATCTGGCTATTTACCTGCAAAGTGGCGGATACGAAATTGAATATAAGAAAGAAAAATATGTCATCGTTTCACAGTCGGCTGTGCTAATGGTGATCAGAGATGAAGGATTATTTGAATAAGGGAAAAGAGATAGACGATTATAATGGGAGATAGAATAATAGTGAACAAAGCTAATTACTGGAAAGAAAGCGAAGGACCAATCTGGGCCCTTGCACCAATGGAGGATGTTACTGATACTGTTTTTCGCGAAGTAGTGATGCGCCTGTCCAGTCCTGGTAACCTGCATTTACTTTTCAGTGAATTTTTATCAACTGATGGTTTTTGTCATCCTGTTGGTAAAGATAAAGTGGTGCACCGCTTTCATATAAATGAAAGTGAGCTGGAACTGGTAAAGCGCCATAATGTAAAGCTGGTGGCGCAGATATGGGGAACAGATCCTGAAAAGTTTTACAAAACAGCCCAATATATAGCCAATGAAACAGTGTTTGATGGCATTGATATTAACATGGGCTGTCCCATGAAAAACATTATTAAGAAAGGAGCCTGTTCCGCACTGATTAATACCCCAGAGTTGGCACGTGAAATAATAACTGCTGTGCATGAAGCAAGTGATCTCCCTTTGAGTGTAAAAACTCGTGTGGGTTTTAAATCAGTGGTTACCGAATCATGGATATCCAATTTATTGCAATCAGAGGCTGATGCTGTTATAGTGCATGGACGTATCCAAAAAATGATGTCTGAAGGAGAAGCTGACTGGAATGAGATCGGTAAATCGGTACAGCTCAGAGATCAGATTAATCCGGATATCAAACTATTGGGTAACGGTGATGTGATGTCCATTGAAGAGTCATTGGATAAAGTAATGGAATATGGAGTCGATGGTGTGATGATTGGTCGTGGAATATTTCATAATCCCTGGTTCTATAACCCTGCCTATTCTCCTTCAATGGAAGAAAGGGTGGAAGCTCTAAGAATGCACTCCAGCTTATATTCTGAAACATGGAAAGGCATAAAGCCTTGGGCTATCTTAAAGCGTTTCTTTAAAATTTACACCAATAGCTTTCCGGGGGCAGTTCAGTTGCGTGCTCAACTCATGGAAACCAATGGTTTTGATGAAGTGGAAAAGATATTAAGCGATTTTTTGAAGCAACAAGAGCAGCGACGACTCGCTAAAGAGAGTGAATAAGTCGTTTGAATCTTTAACCTAGTATGATGAAGAGCTGGTATTTAGTATGCAGTGCACAATGCCTGGTGCTCCGGATTCCGAACTTGAAACACTACTCTGAAAACATCTTTAACTGATTGCGGTAAGCGGTAAATGCATTGGCACGTGAAATAAATCCAAGGTATTTACCCTTATCGATAACAGCAATATTGAAGCGACTCGATTTACGGAACATCTCTACCAGGTCCTCCATGGTATCATCGGGGCTGATATAGTATTCGGGCATGTACATCAGGTCTTTTACCAGTGTGGTTTCGTAAAGGTCCGGTTTAAAGATTATCTTACGGATGTCATCCATCTTGATCATACCATGTAATTGGCCTTCACTGTCAACAACCGGAAACAGGTTGCGATGGGCCTCTGAGATAACTTCCACCAGATCGCCCAGTGTTGCCTCGGGTTTGATCTTTGCAAAATCTGTCTCAATCAGGTTTTTAACTTCCATCATGGTTAATACGGCATGGTCTTTATCGTGTGTGATCAATTCGCGACGTTTAGCAAGCTGATGAGTATATACAGAGTGCTTTTCAAATGTTTTTGTAGTGGCAAATGAGGCTGTGGCGGTGATCATTAGTGGTAAGAACATTTCATAACCGCCAGATAGATCGGCAATTAAGAATATACCTGTCAGCGGAGCCTGCAAAACTCCAGCTATCAGTCCGGCCATGCCTATGAGAGCAAAGTTAGGAACATGTAACTGATGAAAGCCAAGTTTATTGACTATTGAGGCAAACAAAAGCCCCGTATTGGCACCCATAAACAGTGTAGGGGCAAAAATACCTCCAACACCGCCACTTCCAAAGGTTAATGATGCAGCAACTACCTTAAGCAATATAATAATGCTAAGAATAGAGATCATGGCAGCGAAGTTATCAGTTAACGAGGCAAAAACAGAACCATCGAATACATGGCTGGTATCGCCGGCAAGAGCCTGGTTTATAAATTCATATCCTTCTCCGTATAAAGAGGGGAAAAAGAAAAGCAGTGAACCCAGTAGCAGAGTACCAACCAACAGGCGCATCCGGCTTTTTTTAAACTTCTCAAACCATTGTTCGATTAATATGTATACACGCGTAAAATACGTGGCAACAAAGCCTGCTAAAATGCCCAATACCACGTAATAGGCCAGGTCAATCATTTCATAAGTAGTTGTAACCTCAAAAGGATAAACCACTTCCTGTCCCATAAAAAGATAGGAGGTAACAACGGCCGATATGGAAGCCATTAAGATAGGCACGAGTGAGGCAAGTGTTAAATCAAGCATGATCACCTCCAGGGCAAACACAATAGCTGCAATGGGAGCTTTGAAAATAGCAGCCATTGCTCCCGCACAAGCACAACCGAGCAACAGTTTTATCTGCCGGTAATTTAAGCGGAAAAGCTGACCGATATTGCTGCCTATAGCAGCTCCGGTTGAAACAGTAGGGCCCTCAAGTCCTACACTACCACCAAATCCTACAGTCAGGGCACTCGTTATGATCGATGAGAACATATTATGCCGGTTCATCTGGCCCTGATTTTTTGAAATAGCATAGAGTACATTGGGTATTCCATGTCGTACAGGACGCTTAATAACATATTTGATAAATAATACCGACAGGAATATGCCAATTGAGGGGGTGATAAGGTATAAATACCCTTTACCACTTTGCGTATAGTGGTGAACCAGATCACTAATGAAATGCACCGAATTCTTGATCACAACAGCTGCCAGACCTGCGCCAATTCCTACTAATATGCTTAATATCATCATGAACTGGCGATTACTGACATGCCTTAAACGCCACACTAAAAACTGTCGGAAGAGGGATTTTCGATTCATTTTCATGTATTGGATTAGCAAGGTAACAAAAAATGTAGAGTTAGTCTCTAATGTGCTAAACTATGTATTGTTAATGCAACGATAAATGAGTAATGTCATCCTTCTGATAAGCTATTCAATTGTATTTTTTTGATGTTTGCATAAACTATTTACACAGCATTGTGTTTAAATTTATAATTCAGAAATTCAACAAATGAACCGCATACTATTTCTAACACTATTAATTGCTTATTCAGGTATGGTTTCTGCTCAAAAGGGCAGTATTACAGGTTTGGTAAAGGACGCGTATACAAATGAGCCTTTGCCTTTTGTTAACATCGTTGTTTTTGAAACAACAACAGGAACTATTTCTGATTCCCTGGGTCGCTTTGAACTTCGCGATCTTTCACCTGGTTTTGTCCGGTTGCAGTTGTCTTCCATTGGCTATAAGCCATTGATCACTGAGGAAGTCAACGTTTCCCAAATACGAAAAAATTACATTGAAATAGCATTGGAGAGTACCACCGAGGCACTGGATGAAGTACAGATAACGGCATCTCCTTTTGCCGTTAAGGCGGAGGCGCCCGTTTCTCTAAGGCGGATTGGTATTGATCAGATCGAGAAAAGTGCTGGTGCAAACCGTGATATATCAAAAGTTCTTCAGTCTTTCCCCGGAGTCGGAAGCTCCAGTTCTTTTCGAAATGACTTATTTGTGCGTGGAGGAGGCCCCTCAGAGAATCGCTTCTTCATTGACGGCATTGAGATTCCTAATATCAATCACTTTGCCACGCAGGGAGCATCAGGGGGACCGGTAGGTATTCTCAATGTTGATTTTATTCGTGAGGTTGACTTCTATTCAAGTGCCTTTCCTGTTTCGAAGGGTAACGCTCTAAGTTCTGTATTCGAATTTAAACAGATAGACGTGCGGGATGATACGCCTCATTTTAAGGGAACGGTTGGTGCTTCGGAGTTATCACTGACAACGACTGCTCCATTAAGCGATAAAACAGGAATGATCGTTTCAGTTCGGCGTTCATATCTTCAGTTTTTATTTGATGCCCTGGGATTACCGTTTTTGCCTACATTCACCGATTTCCAGTTTAAAACCAGAACGCGCATAGACGATAAAAATGAAATTACTTTTCTAGGAGTTGGGGCCATTGATAAGTTTAAACTGAACAAGAATGCCGAACCCACAGAGGAAAATAATTATATCCTGGACTATCTACCAGTAAATAACCAATGGAATTATACCATTGGAGCCGCCTATAAACATTATTTCGGGCGTAGTTATATTTCCACATTTCTTAGTCGTAACCACTTAAATAACGAAGCTTATAAATACCAGGACAATATTGAAATTCCTGAGAATCTGCTGACCGATTACTCATCAGATGAGATAGAAAACAAATTCAGGGTTGAATATACTGCCCGACCCAATGATTTCACTATTAATGTAGGGTTTGGAACCCAGTATGTGCAATATTTTAATGATACCTATTTCAAGGTTTTTGAAAATAATATGCCGTCGGAAATTGATTATTCATCTGAATTGGATTTTGTGAAATGGTCAGTTTTTGGCTCTGTTTCACATCCGTTTTTTAATAATCGATTAACATTATCAGCAGGCTTACGGATGGATGCCAACAGCTATTCAGCAGATATGAATAATTTGTTTGATCAATTCAGTCCGAGGGTTTCTGCATCATATATGCTGTTGCCTGATGTGTACTTTAATATGAATGTGGGACGTTATTACCAGAATCCCGCATACACGACCATGGGCTATCGTAATAATGATGGTGAGCTGGTCAATAAAACGAATGGATTAAAATATTTGCAATCTGATCACCTGGTCGGAGGTTTGGAATTCAGGCCAAATAAGCATACTCGCATTACTCTTGAAGGATTTTATAAAGTATATGATGATTATCCTTTATCAGTTAAAGATTCTATCTCAATGGCAAGTAAAGGTGGCGATTTTGGAATATTTGGAGATGAAGAAGTACTGCCTGTATCGAAGGGCAAAGCCTACGGTGGTGAGCTGTTATTTCGAACACGTACGACAAAAGGACTGAATGTGATTGCGGCCTACACTTATGTAAGAAGTGAATTTACCAATTGGGAGGATGCTTATATTGCATCATCATGGGATAGCCGGCACTTATTTACCTTTACTGGAAATCAAAGCTTAGGTAAAAATTGGGATCTGGGAGTTAAATGGCGTTTTGTTGGAGGCTTGCCTTATACACCCTATGATCTGGAAAAGTCGTCACTGGTGTTGGCCTGGGATGCTCAAAACAGGCAGTATCTTGATTATTCGCAATTTAATGCCAAGCGATTGGATAATTTTCACCAATTGGATTTACGTATTGATAAATCCTGGTATTTAAAGAAAATGACATTGGGGTTTTATATTGATATTCAGAATTTATACAACTTTAAAGCAGATCAGGCGCCTGAATTAATTCAGGAACTCGATGAGAATAATATGCCCATCATTATAAACCCGGGTGCTCCCATTGAAGAGCAACGGTATAAACTGAAGGAGATAAACACAACTTCGGGCACCATTTTACCAACCATTGGGCTGATGATAGAGTTTTAATCCTGTTCTAAGCTGCTGGTACTGCCTGACCCATCAAGCTCATTATTGTTGTTACTGCTGTCGGATGTATTGTTTGAGATGGGGGTATTCAATTCATTATCAGGAATTGTAGTTGCTTCTCCATCGCGATTGGCTCTGTAATGTGGCGACATTATTTCAACGCCGGCTCTATTAAATGCCTCTAAAATGTTCTTATGCAACTCCGATTGAATTGATACGTATTTGTCTGCCTGTGAGGTGTATGCATT
Source organism: Carboxylicivirga agarovorans (assembly GCF_050589845.1). NCBI lineage: Bacteria > Pseudomonadati > Bacteroidota > Bacteroidia > Marinilabiliales > Marinilabiliaceae > Carboxylicivirga > Carboxylicivirga agarovorans. Next base: position 14,066 of record NZ_JBNGPA010000043.1, read on the forward strand.
TATCTCATAAGCTACATAAAAGTCATCCAGGCTCTTTTGCAATACAAAGGGTTCTTTACCTGTTTGCTCAATAATGCCTTCAGTGTTTTGGGCTGCCAATAATAGTAGTTTGTGAACTATACGCCAGTCAACATCATAACCAATGGTAATTGTAGAGTGAATGATAAGATTTGAGCGTTCTGCCGCTGTTGTGAAATTTTTACTGTGTCCTGACAGTATTTTAGAATTGGGAATGGTAACAATTACATTTTTGGGCGTTCGTATTCGGGTAATCAATAAGTTTTTTTGAACAACAATGCCGGTAACAGTGTCCGCTTCAATTCGATCACCTATCTTAAAAGGACGCATGTAGGTCATTATGAGGCCGCTTAAGGCATTGGCAATTACCGATGTTGAGCCTAATGATAATAACAGGCCAATAAATACAGTAACGCCTTTGAAGGTTTCAGAATCGGCGCCCGGTAGCAGAGGGAACAGAATAGTTAACAGAAATGCATATAACAGAAATTTAATAATATTACCTGTTGGTGCTGCCCATTCCTTATAAAAGCTTGTCAGATGTATATTGCCTTGTTTTACTTCGTCAATTAAAAAATTGACCAGTTTTATAAAGCCTCTGAATATGATGATAATGACGATTATTTTTATTAGTGAAGGAAGATAGTCGATAAATGAACGAATAAAATCAAAGAAGGGATTGAGGAAATAACTGAACAGTTTTTTACCAACTGCTTTGGTATAATGGAAATTGCTTAAAATGGCAGGCATGACAATATATATTAACAGTCCTATAGTGAGTACTTTAAGCCATTTTGTGATTTGTAAGACCGTATTGACCGCACGGTTTTTATCTTCTTCCTTCAGGCGGTATATCTTAATCAGGTGAGTAATACGATATATTAGATTGTCATTTCGGATAATCAGTTTATTCAGAAATGAGAAAAAAAAGCGAATCAGTATTAATGCCAGTGTAAATAAACCGATGTATATAAGAGTTTTATATATTTTAGTTCTAAGCAGCAAGGGTTGTTGCTTCTTGAGGTATGTTATTATTTTTCGCTTGTAGGCTTTGGTTACCTGGGCATTCGTTGATTTGAGCTTATCGGTAGTTATTTTACTTATTTCTGTTATGGTGAAATCACCGTATTTGACCAGGATGTAATCAAGGCTATCTTCATGCTTTAGCGAGTCTTCATGAAAGAAATCGTACTCAAGTAAGCTTTTAATTCTTTGTTGACATACAATTGCATGTTCACTCATTGAGCTGGAATTCACCTTCTCATAAATATTGAAAACCGTATCGTTCTCTATGGTCACAGGATAAACCAGGTGTTCATTTTTAAGCGAATCAATGAGTTTGACTGTTTGTTTGTAATGTGTTTCAGATAATGAATCAGTATCTTGAGCATTAATGGCAACAAACATATAGGAGATGACGATAAGATATGTAATTTTAAGCATGGCTTGATATTCTTACATTCTGTTTTTTAATGAAAGTTAAGAAAAAAGGTTTTAGAATGCCTGTGTTAGGGTGGTGTAATTCATTGCTAATCTGTAATTAATAGGAGTGTTCCAGGTTAATGATCATTCCGGATCAGTAAATTTGAGTAGTTTTAACAGTTATAAATATTCTATGTTATTAGCTTAATGGTGGTTCTGATCGCATTGGATTTACGTACTGAATATCAAAGTTATAGCTAAGATATGCTATGTCAATACACTGTTTTTATGCTGCCTCTGAACTAATATTGGCGAAGAAGCGAAATTTTGATAGATTAAAAACGATGGTTGTGATCAAAGGACGAAATGGTTTTATCACAATCGTTAATTTTGGTCAATCAATATTCTTGACAGAAGAAGAGAAGTATAAAGCAAGCTTGTATTTTCGGTAAAACAAACATTATGAAAATAGTACTAATTGGTTCGGGAAATGTAGCCAGTCATCTGGCAAAAGTTCTGCATGCGGCAAATCATTCACTTGTTCAGGTGTATAGCCGAAGTATTGAAAATGCCAAACTTTTGGCTGATGTGGTAAACGCCAATGCAATCTGTAATCTGGAAGATATTAATGTACATGCCGATTTGTATATACTTTCTGTTAAAGATGATGTATTAGCCGATGTGGTTGAAAAAATGCCCGATGTAAAGGGCATTGTTGTACATACGGCAGGAAGCATTTCCATTAATGTATTACATTGCTTCAGGAATCATGGAGTATTTTATCCGTTTCAGACTTTCACAAAGGATTCGGAGATTGATTTTTCAAATATCCCCATCCTTGTTGAAAGTAGTTCTGAAACAATTGTATCAACCCTTATGAAGCTGGGGCGTGAGCTGAGTGATCATGTCATTCAGGCAAGTTCAGAACAAAGGGGTGACCTGCATATTGCAGCAGTATATGCCTGTAACTTTGTTAACCATATGTATCGATTGGCTGAAGATATGCTTCATAAAAGCAAACTATCTTTTGATCTGCTGCATCCCCTGATAGCGGAAACGGCATCTAAGGTTCAAAAAGCCTCACCATCAACCACTCAAACAGGTCCTGCATCACGAAAAGATCACAAGGTCATCAATAAACATCTTAATGCTCTTGAATCAGGATCGGAATTGCATGCAATCTATAAAATATTAACTGACAGTATTATTAAACGAGTTGAATGATTTTCTTAAAGATTACTGGCCAGTATATCGGCAAGGTGAATTGTTTTAATAGCTGACTTTTGCTCATTGATATAGCTTTGGATATTCATTAGGCAAGAGGCTTCACTTGAAACAATGTACTCAGCACCGCTTGAAAGTGCATTTTCTACCTTTTGCTCTGTCATAGCTGTTGAAACAGGTGCGTATTTGATCATAAATGTCCCTCCAAAGCCACAACATTCGTCTCTCTTGGGCATTTCAATCAGCTCTATATCACTAACATTCTTTAACAATTGGCGCGGTTCATCTTTTAATCCGTATTCACGAAGAGCCGAACATGCATCATGGTAAGTTACCTTGTGTGGAAATACAGCGCCAAAATCAGATTTCGATAGCTGGTTAACCAGGAAATCTGATAATTCAAAAGTGTTTTGCTGAAGACGCTGTGCATCTTTACTGCCGACCATCTTACTATAATGGTTTCTGATATATGCTGCACACGATGCTGAAGGTGTTACAATGGGGCGGTCATATGGGAAATCGACGACAAACTTGGCTGCCAGTTTCTGTGAGTGTTTAATATCTCCACTATTAAACAGTGGCTGGCCACAACACGTTTGATTGGGATTGTAATTGACCTGGCAACCTGCATTTTCCAGGAGTTTTATAGTGTTCCATGCTGTGTCAGGATAAAGCTGGTCAATGAAACAAGGCACAAATAGATCAATAAGCATCGGAGTATAATTTTATCAAATTTCTTGTGTAAAATTACTCACTTAATGGATGTTAACAAATGGCAATTAATTCTAATAACTGCACTTTGGCATAATAAATGGATTTAAGGATCTGAAAATTAATCGAATATTAACCGCACCTTTTTGTAACTGTATACAATTTTTTTCGTTGTATGCCTTAGGGTGGAAAAATAGGAATGATGAAAAGATACTTAGAACAATTGATAGAAGATCTGGTCGAAGCAAGGTCAAAATCAAAACAGAATTTATCTTTATTTTTTAAAGTTCCTGAAATGCATGATTATGAATTGTATCATAATGATGACCATAGTGGAATAAAGGTTGGTGATTTGATAGGAATGGAAAAGCTTTTCTTTCCGAATGTTGATTATTTGACTGATTCAGAAGCAGAGGAAGTCGTTGATGAGTTTTATCGAGTGTTTGAGGCATATGGCTTAAATCCCATTTTTGAAGTTTGTGTAACAGCCAAAGTCAAATATGGTCATTTTCGCCACGCATTGAATCACCAGGTATTTCCGGTTCAGGACCAGGTAGTGGATGTGGAAATGTGTGATTATTTGCCTCAGTATTGCCCTATGCACGAGTTGTGTATGAATTATAATTCACAGCGTGTTTGTTGTGCGATCAGGAAAAGAGCATAAATTATAGATGTTAGTTATAGGTTATTATTAGTCCCTTTCGGTATATGCCGGGAGGGATTTTTTGTGTATGTAATAATAAATAAGGGTTTTTATTGTTTAGTATCTGCCAGACTTATTATTTTCGCATAAGCAGTGCTGCTGCGTAACCTAATTTAACTTTATACTATATGAAAACCATTCACATTGCTCTGGCAATTGTATTTGTTATTCTATTGGGCAAACAACCTGCTTTTGCACAGGTGACAGAGCAAACCCTCAAAGATCACGTTTACTACCTGGCCTCAGAAGGTTTAAACGGACGAATAGCCGGAACAAAAGAGGGGCGTCTGGCAGCAGACTATATTGCCGAACAGTTTCAATCAACAGGATTGACCGTTTTTTCAGATACAACAAACTATTATCAGAATTTTATACGAAGCCGTAAGTTTGGAAGTCCGTCAACCCTGGTTTTGGGGAACGATACCATTGGGGTAACACATATAAATAAAGCGAGTCACTTTACAGAAAAAGCATCCTTCAGTTTTGTGAGGCCTGAACAGCTGGATGAAACGCTGAAAAATGATTCGAATGTATGTGTATTGATCGATGCAGTATCGTTGGATGAAGGGATTCAAAAAATTAAAACGCACCATGCTGCAAATCAGGGAGTAAATCCTTATATGCTGCTAATGCCTGACAAGAAAAGACAGAAGAGTTTTCGCATTAATCTGAAAAGCCTGAAAAAGGCTGATGATGCATATGAGGTTTATATTCTGACTAATTACTTGCATTACGCGCACGATAAAAAGGCATGTGATGATTACCTGCAGGAGATTGAGCATTTAAATGTTCTGGTGGCCAACAGTAAGCTCTTTGGAAACTTAAGACTGTCAAATGCCGGTATGGATGAGGTATATGATTTCACAGAAAAACAAGACTCCATTGTTGTGACCAACTATCGTAACGTAATAGCAAAAATTGAAGGTAAGCAAGCAGACAAAGCGGCTATTGTGTTTTGCGCCCATTATGACCATGTTGATTCAACCTACTCACGCAAAACAAAAGGGGAAAAGCTGAGTAATTATTATCCTGGTGCCGATGATAATGCTTCGGGTACTGCAGCTGTAATTGAAATTGCAAAGAGTTTAAAAGAAGCCGGCTATCAAGCGGAACAGACAATCTATTTCTGCTTGTTCGACGCTGAAGAGCTTGGCTTATATGGCTCACGTCATTTTGCAAGAACCCTCGGCCACGATGTTGACCTGGTTATCAATATGGATATGATTGGTCGTAATAAGAAGGATCGTAAACGATGCGATAATATCATTTTTGCCAAAGCAAAGGGAGATACAGGTAAGGCTTTTACCAAAGGTTTTGATAAATATTGCAAGGACAAGGCAGAGTCCTTGAAGATTCGACGATATGATATGGATTTCCTGCTTTTATTGATGGGGTATCCTTCTGACCAGGCAAGTTTCAGGCCTCAATCAAATACGTCTGTTTTCTATACCGGTTTACACAAGGATTATCACACACATAATGACACACCTGAAAAAATCAATTATAAAAAGCTGACGGAATATGTGAATATGATGAGTGCATATTTAATAAGTCAACAAACAAAAAGCAATGAACAATTGACAGCAGTCAATGGAAAGTAATTAACAGGGGCAGGAACTAAAACTATTTCTTGCAAAGAACGCAAAAGAATAAGCAGGCAAAGTTTCTAAAGAAAAGGTAAAAACTTTGCGACCCTTGCATGTTTCTTAGCGGCCTTTGCGTGAAGCTTAAATTTTAGAGATTCTCAAAAACCCTTTGACAAGGTATTGCCTTATTTATTCTTTGGAACAAATTTCAGAGAAATAGAATTAACACAATGGCGGGTGTTTTTATTGGTGAAGCCTTCGCCTATAAAAACATGCCCCAGGTGACCCTTGCAACGTGCACATATTATTTCTGTGCGTCGACCGTCAATGTCAGGTACACGCTTTACAGCACCCTCGATTTCATCATCAAAGCTCGGCCAGCCGCAATTGGAATCAAATTTATCATTCGAATGATAAAGCGGGGCATCGCATTGCTTACATACGTATGTACCTTTGGCCTTGTGATCAGTATACTTGCCCGTAAAGGGGTATTCAGTACCTTTATTGATGATCACCCGCTTCTCTTCTTCAGTCAGCGGGTTGAGTTTTATTTTTGTTGAATCCTGTGACATAACATTGTTACTTAAAAATACAATTGATAATAATATAATCAACCTCATATCTTCTGGTATTTAATATTGACTTGTACTACAAAATGGTAGTAAATTGGTCGCTTGTCAAATCGTTTATACTATTTATTAAATGCTTATTTAAGTCATTGAGGCTAATGTTCGCTTTTTTGAGGTATGTGTATCATTACCATATATAACTATCATTAGCCACTGTTACTTAAACTCATTTTAAATAGAGCAATTCTGCGTGATATTTGTTCATACTTGATTTGTATCACTCTTTTGGGTCGAAATCGATATGATATGGGATGTAATGTGCAGTAAATGTGAAAAGTAAGAGGTGTTTTAGAGTGTATGCCAAACAATTGCCTTACTGTTTTAATGTTGAACACTTGTTTGTAAGGAACAGGATATCAGAACGATGTATTTAACTTTGTTAATTGAACCGATTTTATATATTTGTCAACCGATAATAATTCTTTACCAAAAATTGAAGCAATGGGATTAAAAATTGTAGTTCTTGCGAAGCAAGTACCTGATACCCGAAATGTAGGCAAAGATGCCATGAAAGCTGATGGGACAGTGAATCGTGCGGCATTGCCGGCTATCTTCAATCCAGAGGATTTAAATGCACTTGAGCAGGCTTTGAGATTGAAAGATAAGTACCCGGGTACAGAAGTAACTATTTTAACGATGGGACCGGGGCGTGCAGCCGATATCATTCGTGAAGGTTTATATAGAGGAGCTGATAATGGTTATTTATTAACAGACCGCGCTTTTGCTGGATCTGATACCTTAGCAACTTCTTATGCTATATCATGTGCCATTAAGAAGATGGAAAAATGTGATTTAATCATCGCTGGTCGTCAGGCTATTGATGGTGATACTGCACAGGTAGGACCTCAGGTTGCCGAAAAATTAGGATTACCTCAGGTAACTTATGCTGAAGAAGTTCTTTCAGCTGATAAAAAGAAAATCGTTATTAAGCGTCGTTTAGAGCGTGGTGTTGAAACTGTTGAAATGCCTTTACCAGGTGTTATAACTGTTAATGCAAGTGCACCTGATTGTCGTCCGCGTAATGCTAAGTTATTAATGAAATTCAAGCACGCGCAAACAATTACTGAACGTCAAAGTGAGTCAGAAGATTATATCGACTTAACTGCAGATCGTCCTTATCTGAACATTGAAGAGTGGAGTGTTAATGATATTGAGACTGATACAAATTGGTTAGGTCTATCGGGTTCACCTACCAAGGTTAAGAAAATCGAAAACGTTGTGTTCCAGGCTAAGGAAGCTAAGCGACTAACGCCGGCCGACGAAGAGATTGATGAGTTAATGAAAGAATTAATTGCTAATCACACTATTGGTTAAGTTGATAGGGCAGAAGTAAATAGGTGGATAAAAGCCACTTGTTGCCAGATTAACTGATTCACTTAAAATTAAGAAAATGAACAACGTATTTGTTATTTGCGAAATAGATGAGGGAAAAGTAGCCGATGTGTCGTTGGAATTAATGACGAAAGGCCGTTCTCTTGCTAATCAATTAAACTGTAAGTTGGAGGCCTTGGTGTTAGGCCACAACTTAAAAGGAGTAGAAAAGGAATTGTATCCATACGGCGCTGATGTGGTTCACATTGGTGACGACGAGCGTTTGGATCCATATACAACATTGCCACACACAAGTGTCATTGTTAACTTATTTGAAAAAGAGAAGCCTCAAATCGCCTTGTTAGGTGCTTCTACTTTTGGTCGTGACCTGGGTCCACGTGTATCTTCGGCTTTAGTGAGTGGTTTAACAGCCGACTGTACTTCTTTGGAAATTGGTCCACACGAAGACAAAAAAGCCGGTAAGAAGTACGAAGACTTATTGTACCAGATCCGTCCCGCTTTTGGTGGTAACATTGTAGCAACTATTATCAACCCCGACTGTCGTCCACAGATGGCAACAGTACGTGAGGGTGTGATGAAGAAGGAGATCTACGATGCTAACTACAAAGGAAAAGTTAACAACATTGATGTAGATAAAGTATTAAAACCAGAAGATTTAGTGGTGAAGGTTATTGAGCGCCACATGGAAAAATCAAAGGTGAATATCAAAAACTCTTCAATTATCGTAGCCGGTGGTTACGGTGTAGGTTCTAAAGAGAACTTTGCTCAGTTGGAAGAATTGGCTGAAGTGCTTGGCGGTGAGGTAGGTGCTTCACGTGCTGCTGTAGATGCCGGTTATGCTGCTCATGAGCGTCAGATTGGTCAGACAGGTGTTACTGTTCGTCCTAAGTTGTATATCGCTTGTGGTATCTCTGGTCAGATTCAGCACACTGCAGGTATGGAAGAGTCGTCTATGATCATTGCCATTAACAATGATCCGAATGCACCGATCAATAAGATCGCTGATTACGCCATTACTGGTGATGTTGGTGAAGTGGTGCCTAAATTAATCAAGTTCTATAAGCAGAACACGAAATAGACTTATAGACATGAGACAAATAGACATGTAGATAAGAGACCACTAGTCAGGAGAAAATATGTTCTTCTCTAAAAGTCTGATCATCGATCATCTAACAGTCTCAAAAACTAAAACAATTGTTGGATCAGAATCCCGCGAGGGAATCAAAATAAAAAACAAAATGGCAAATTTTTTCACAGATAACCCGGATTTGAAATTCCACCTGGAACATCCGTTGATGAAGAAGATTGTAGCTTTAAAAGAGCGCAATTTTGCTGACAAAGATAAGTATGACTATGCACCCATGGATTTTGAAGATGCCATGGATAGTTATGATAAAGTATTGGAGATTGTAGGGGAGATTTGTGGCGATATCGTTGCTCCAAATGCTGAAAGTGTGGATCAGGAAGGTCCGAAAATTGTAAATAATGAAGTGGTTTATGCCAAGGGAACACAAGAAAACCTTGATGCTTTGGTGAAAGCCGGTTTGATGGGAATCACTTTACCTCGTAAGTACGATGGTTTGAACTTTCCGATCGTTCCTTATATCATGGCTGCTGATATTGTATCACGTGCCGATGCTGGTTTTGTTAACATCTGGGGATTACAGGATTGTGCTGAGACAATCAACGAATTCGCTGATGAGGATCAGAAAGAGCGTTTCTTAACTCGTGTATCGCATGGTGAAACCATGGCAATGGACCTGACTGAGCCAGATGCTGGTTCTGACCTTCAGGCTGTTCAGTTAAAAGCTGAAATGAAAGATGGTAAATGGGTATTGAACGGTGTGAAGCGCTTTATTACCAATGGTGACGGACACATTGCTTTGGTATTGGCCCGTTCAGAAGAAGGTACACAAGATGGTCGCGGATTATCAATGTTTATTTACGACCGTAATCACAAATCGGTTATCGTTCGTCGTTTAGAGAACAAAATGGGTATCAAAGGTTCACCTACCTGTGAGTTAGTGTTCAAAGACGCCCCTGCTGAGTTGGTTGGTAACCGCAAAATGGGATTGATCAAGTACGTAATGGCCTTGATGAACGGCGCCCGTTTAGGTATCGGTGCCCAGTCGGTAGGTGTGTGTGAGGCTGCTTATCGCGAGGCTTTGGAGTATGCTAAAGAGCGTGAGCAGTTTGGTAAGCCTATTATTCAGTTCCCTGCAGTTTACGAAATGTTGTCAACAATGAAAGCTAAGTTAGATGCTGGTCGTACATTATTGTATGAAACATCGCGCTATGTTGACATCTACAAAACATACATGCATATTTCAGAAGAGCGTAAGCTTGAGCCGGAAGAGCGCAAAGAGATGAAGCGTTACCAGAAGCTGGCTGATTTCTTTACGCCACTATTAAAAGGTATGACTTCAGAGTACAGTAACCAGTTGGCTTACGATGCAGTGCAGATTCATGGTGGTTCTGGTTTTATGAAGGATTACCCGGTTGAGCGTATTTATCGTGATGCACGTATTACTTCTATCTACGAAGGAACAACTCAGTTGCAGGTTGTGGCTGCTATCCGCGGTGTAACAACCGGTGGTTACCTTGACCGTATCCGTGAGTTCGAAATGATGGAATTAAAGCCTGAGTTACATGCATTGCGTCGCACTTTAATTGGTATGACCGATGAGTACGAACGTGTTGTTAAGACTGTTGTTGGTGTTAAAGACCTGGAGTATGTAGATTATCAGGCGCGCCGTATGGTGGAAATGGCTGGTAACATTGTTATGGGGTACTTATTGTTACACGATACTCAGCGTAATGATTCGTTCAAAACATCTGCAGAGATCTTCATCGCCCGTGGTAAAGCTGATAACCATGCAAAAGCAGGTTTCATCTTTAACTCATCTATTGATGATCTTGGATTTTATAAGCCTGATTTAGCAGACGCTTAATAGCGATTAGATATAGATAGGAAAGGCCATTCAGTTTAGAATGGCCTTTTTTTATATGTGAGTATCTATCTCTTCACCTCATTACCCTTTTTGTATGGATTCAGCAGCTTGTTCAGGCGGCTCACTACTTCAGGCTTATCATGGTACAGGTTCTTCTTCTCTTCAGCATCAGTCAGCATATTGTAAAGCTGTTGAGGCGGGCAAGCATCACACTTGTCTTCGGGTAGTGACCATCCCCCTGAACCTTTGGCGTCAATGAGTTTCCAATGGCCCTCACGTATGGCAAACGTTCCGTTGACAGAATGATGCACCATCGTTTGGCGAACGTCCTCAGTATGCTTTTCTCCAGTAATACCGGCTAAAAAGGAATAACTGTCACATGCTGTTTTAGGAATAGCCTGGTCGGTTAGTTGGGCACACGTGGCTAAAAAGTCGGTAGAGCTGATAAGGGCATCACTTTTCCGAGGTGATGCTATTTGATCAGGCCAGTGAATTATAAACGGAACACGATGGCCACCTTCCCATACGTCTGATTTCATACCACTGAATGTGGCATTGGCTTTATGATCGAACTGTTCAATATCAGCAGGTAGCCAATGTGAGCCGTTGTCGGAGGTGAAAATCAACAGGGTATTGTCTGCAATACCTTTTAACTCGAGGGCTTTCATAATTTGTCCAATCACAGCATCTGTCATGCATACAAAATCGCCATAAACACCTGCTTCAGAGCGACCCTTGAATTCCTCAGCAGGAAACCATGGCGTATGTGGTGATGTGAGAGGGAAATACAGAAAGAAAGGTTGATGATCATCACTTTTTTCAATGTAATGCACCGCCTTTTCTGTTATTGTCTGAAGAACAGTCGTGTGGTCAAAATCTTCAGCCACATCGCCGCGTCGATACCAGATGCCTCTCGCTGATTCATCTTTATAAAAGGGTACTTGCCTGCTGACCGGTGCTGTTGCCTTATCATTTTCAAGGTATACATATGGCGCTATGTCAAGAGATGCCGGGATGATGAATGAATAGTCAAAGCCAAGATCACAGGGCCCTCCATTGACACGCCTTGCATAATCAACGTTATCTGTATTGAAAATATCCCAAAGATTTCCACCATGAAACAACGGCAGAGCGGTGTCTTTCCTGACCCAGTTCAGGCCCAAATGCCATTTGCCGATGCAGGCGGTTTGATAGCTGGCCCTTTTCAATAGTTGTGCTACCGTTGTTACACTGTCTTCGATCAAAGCCGGTTCATGCCCGACAAGCACTCCGCTTTTTAAACGACTTCTGAAGCAATAGCGCCCTGTTAAGGTACCATAACGGGTTGGTGTGCAGACAGCAGAATTACTGTGGGCATCGGTAAAACAGAGGCCGTTGGCAATCATCTTATCAAGATGGGGTGTTGGTATTCCTGAGGCCTCATTAAGGGCTTTTACATCGCCATATCCCATATCATCGGCCAATATGTAAATAATGTTAGGGTGCTGGTGATGCTTATTCTTTTGGCAGCCAAAAATGAGCAGGCTTACAACTAAAAGTGTGGCTATTTTAAGGTTCATCTTACAAATGTTTTATAAGGTAAAATTACACAAGGATGATTGAAGGTGTGGTATACTGGTGTATTACATTGGGTGTCATTGTTAATTTTTGATACATCGCATCGTGGGTTTAATAGACACTTAATCAGGATTCTTAAAGCTTGATCTATTAAAACACTATGTTTTTCTTCTCTATCTTTCTTCAAGCCGGGCAAAACTTCTATTTTTGTGGCTCAAAGAACACTAGTTTACTATGACTAAAGAATTCAATGCCACTTCATACAAGTTGGAGTCTGTTAAGACCGGTAATCAATTTGAAGATGAAGGATGGACCCTGGATGCTCCCAATGAGCATGAATGCAGCTTGGTAAGGGCTATTTATGACAAGAAACAAATTGAGGTGAAAGATGCTTCTTATGGCGTTTTTCGTTTTGCCGACTGGTTACCAGTTCACAAAATGCTGGATGGCTCATCGGCTCCTGTTACATATAAAAGTGAAGGCTTAGCCAAATACCTTGGTCTGTCTGATCTGCACATTACGTTTAGTGGATACTGGCCCGAGAAAGGCGCTAACTTCCGCACATGTTCCTTTAAAGAAACGGAAGCTTATTCAGTAGGCGGGCGTTTAAAAAACGATGGAGGTACTGTTTTAGTGGTGGCTTCTGCAGGTAATACAGCCCGTGCTTTTGCACGTGTGTGTTCCGACAATAATATTCCATTGTTATTGTGCGTGCCTGAAGATAACATTGACGCCATGTGGTTTGATGAGCCAATCAAGGATAATGTGAAACTGGTTGTCACCAAATCGGGCAGCGATTATTTTGATGCGATCCATTTATCAAATATGGCATGCGAACTGGATGGTTTTGTGGCTGAGGGCGGAGCTAGAAATGTAGCCCGCCGTGACGGTATGGGAACCACCACTTTGTCGGCTGTAACAACCATAGGACGTATTCCTAAGTATTACTTCCAGGCTGTAGGAAGTGGAACAGGCGCCATTGCAGCCTGGGAAGCTAACAAGCGATTGATCGAAGACGGCCGTTTTGGTAATCATTATATGAAGCTGATGGTATCTCAGAATATACCTTTCTTACCTATTCACGATGCCTGGAAAGCCAATTCACGTAAAATGCTGCCATTGGAAGATGATGTGGCGCGTAAGCAGGTTGAAGAAATTGATGCCAAAGTGCTATCGAACCGTAAACCTCCTTATGCTGTATTTGGTGGCTTATACGATGCAATGAAAGAAGCAGGGGGTGATGTGCTGGCTGCTAATAACCAGGCAGCAGAAGAAGCTGCTCAAATTTTTGAAGAAACCGAAGGTAACGATATTCACCCGGCAGCAGCTGTGGCAACCGCTACCCTGATACAAGCTGTCAAAGACGGTGTTGTTGATAAGGATGACTGTATTATACTGAATATCACCGGTGGTGGTGAGAAGCGTTTTAAAAGCGATAAAGAGATCATTTACCTGAAACCGGCTCACGTGTTTGATATCACACCTGAAATGGAAGATGTTAAACAGGTATTAGGCCAGTTATTTAATAAATAAGCTTTAATGAGTGTAGAAAAAACATTGATGACCCGCAGCGGGTCAAAATGTGAATTGTGCGGGAGTGAAGATGGATTAAGTGTTTACCAGGTTCCTCCTGCAGGAAGTGCTGATGCAGCTGCATGCATACTGACCTGTTCAACCTGCCATGAGCAGATAAATAATCCTGACTCAATGGATGCCAATCACTGGCGATGCCTCAATGACAGCATGTGGAGTACTGAGCCCGCTGTTCAGGTAATGGCCTGGCGATTACTGAACCGTTTAAAGGCTGACTGGACCCAGGATTTACTGGATATGCTTTACCTTGACGACGAGACGATGGAATGGGCCAAAGCTGATGGTGATGGTTTGTCTGATGATGAGGTGGATAAGTACATCGATAGCAATGGAGCTGAGTTAAAAGCCGGCGATACAGTGGTGTTGATCAAAGACCTGAATGTGAAGGGGACCAGCTTTGTGGCCAAACGCGGTACAGCGGTTCGTAACATCATTTTATCCCACGGTGATCCGGAACACATTGAAGGAAAAGTAAATGGTCAGCACATTTATATCCTGACCAAATACGTAAAGAAAAACTAAATATTGATTGTTTAGTAGTTGAGAAGTTTAAGCGTTTAAAAGGGAGCATCTGTTTTTCCTGTATCACTATGCTTTTCAACTCCTAAATGCTCCAACCCCTAAACGCCTTATACATGCTGCTAAATATCGCTTTAATCATCACCCTGGCATTGGTGCTTTATTACGTGTTTTCGTTGATTAAATTACCGGGTATCCTGGGTTTAATAGCGGCGGGTATTCTTGTTGGGCCCAGTGTGTTGAATGTTGTTGATCCTGAAGTGGCTATCCTGTTAAAAGAATTGAAAACAGCAGCGTTAATTGTCATTTTGATACGTGCCGGATTAGGTATAAACCGTGAAACCCTTCACAAGGTGGGGCGACCGGCTATTAATATGAGTTTTATTCCCGGTGTTATTGAAGGCCTTACTGTGATGACCATAGCCCATTATATTTTCGACTTTTCGTGGGTTGAAGGAGGTATGCTTGGTTTTATCATTGCAGCAGTATCTCCGGCAGTTGTTGTACCAACCATGCTTGAACTGAAAGACAAGGGATTTGGAAAGAAAAAGGAAGTACCAACCCTTGTTTTGGCCGGAGCATCAGTTGATGATGTGTTTGCAATCACCATATTCAGTGTTTTTACAGGCTTGGCAGCCGGTTCGTCTGTTAATGTCGGGCATATTTTATGGAGCGTGCCTGCCGGTATTATTTTAGGTGCTTTATTGGGGCTTGTTCTGGGTTTCGCTTTGGTATGGTTTTTCAGGAAGTTTCATATCCGTGATACTAAAAAGGTTATCATCTTTATGATTGTGGCAGTTGTTTTTTACGAGATAACCGAGATGGAAAGTCTTAAAGAGATAATTCCTTTGGCAGGTTTACTTGGTATCATGGCCATAGGTTTTATCATCCTTGAAAAGTACAGCAAACTGGCTAAACGATTGTCTTCCAAGTTTAATAAAGTATGGGTCTTGTCTGAAATACTGCTCTTTGTTTATATTGGTACCGAGGTTCAGATCAATCAGTTGGATGCTTCCCTGGTTGGCAGTGGATTACTAATTTTATTACTTGGCTTAACGGCACGTAGTATCGGTGTATGGATCTCACTGTTGGGCTCTGATCTGAATACTAAAGAAAAACTGTTTAGCATTATTGCCTACTGGCCAAAGGCGACAGTTCAGGCCGCTATTGGCGCTGTGCCATTAACCCTTATTGAAGCTGGAAAACTGGGGGCTACTACCATGGAAACAGGCCAGGTCATATTAGCCATGGCTGTGCTGAGTATTGTTATTACCGCACCGCTGGGAGCAATTGGCATTAAGGCGTTCGGCCCTAAATTACTCTCAAAAAACTAGCTTTACCTTATTGGCTTATCAGTTTGCCGCCACTAATTCTATGTGACTATTTGTTAAGTTCTTCAATTACATCGAGGGCTGAATGATTGCCCTGCTTGCCTGCTTTAATGAAACAGGTTATGATCTTGCCTGAAATTGCTTCTGTACATTTTGCCTGAATCGTATTAACTTATTGGGCATACAGTAATAATTAAAATAAGCAGGTATGTTAAAAGACAATGTATTAAAGAAGCTAAATGAGCAGATACAGTTGGAGCATTATTCAGCTAACCTGTACCTGGCCATGTCATCGTGGTGTAAAGTGAACGGCCTTGATGGTTCAGCCCGTTTTTTATATGCTCACAGTGCCGAAGAAATGATGCATATGCATAAACTCTTCAACTACATTAATGAAACAGGCAGTATGGCTTTGGTGAGTTCGATTGATGCACCCCAAACAGAGTTTAAAGATTTGCGCAATGTGTTTGAAAAGACATTTGAACATGAAAAACTTGTAAGCGCCCGCATAAATGACCTGGTAGAACTGGCATTTGCCGAAAAGGATTTCTCAAGCTTTAACTTCTTACAATGGTATGTGGCCGAACAACATGAGGAAGAAGCTTTGTTTTTAGGTATTCTGGACCGTATGGACGTGATAGGCTTTGATGGTCGTGGTCTTTATATGGTTGATAAAGAAATAGGTAAGTTAAGCACTGTTGCATCACAAGGTCCTGCATAAAACAAAAGAGGCTGTCAGTAAAAAAAAGTTCTCGCAAAGCACGCAAAAGAGTCAAATGCAAAGCTGGCAAATTATTAAAGTTAACATTTCAGTTATTTGCTGGCTTTGCACTTTGCTTAACGGGCTTTGCGGGAAACTTAATTTATGACATCCTCTTAAATATTAATATTCCAGCCTTGTTTTAGAATCCTAAACCAAAACGGGCCCAATACATGTCTTCCAGTTCTTTCCATCGAAGCATGGTTGCCCCGGCAAAGTCTTTGGTGTATCGGTTCAGTAATTCTTTAGCTTCCTCTTGCTTACCTTCACTGATCAGCTTTTCAATGCGTGCCTCTAACTCTTTGGTTTCAGTCTGGCCCTTTTCTTCAAAATAAGCCACTTCTTTTAAAAAGTCATCTTTTGTTGATTGCCAGGCCAATGTAGCTAACTTATTGGCTTTACGGTATTGCCATATTGCAGCATCTTCGCGGTAGCGCTTTTGTCCGCAGAAGTTAAAACTCTCAGGTAACTCTGTTGCTCCCGAATAGATTGGTACGCGTGGTGACTGACCAGGGTTATCAAAACTGAACCAGGCAATTCCGCCAATTTCATCAGGTAACCAATCACGCAGTTGAATAATCTCTGAGTAAGAACACCATGAAACAGCCACAGTACGTTGAAATTCAACACTACCTTCCTTTAGCTGGTTATAAAGGTTACGCTCTCCACGGCCCATCCATGGATTAGCAACAGGTGATTTAATCGTGTCAACGCCTATTTCTTCTTTATTATCGTTGTATTTCTTCTTGGTAACCATAAGGTTTTGAGTCATGTCATACTCTGTGTTCGCATATGTTTCACGATACAAAGCCATTACATCCTGAACAGACACCTTCTTATCGGGCTTAACTGAGAAAGGAATCTCATCAGCTTCAAAATCAAGGTTTAATGATGGAGCTAATGCATTTAAGATAAAATACTCACGAATTTTAAAAGGTTTCTCTGTATCACCATAGGCTTTCCAAAACTTAAATGGTTCTTTGCCATCCCAGCGACCCAGTTTTTTGGCGGCCGATTTTACATTTTTCGACGCCATAAAATGATCTTTGTCTTTAAAATCAATTTCACCAATGCGCGATATATTTGCCGATATACCTACATGACCGTCAGGGATACGCTGAGCAGCCCATACACCACCGATTTTATCGGGTCCTTCACCCACGATTTCCATTTGCCACACTTCTTTCTTGTCAGCAATGGTAATGCATTCGCCCCAATCACCATAACCGTACTCTTCAATAAGCTCACCAATTAGTCGGATGGCATCACGGGCCGTTGAGCATCTTTCCAGGGCAATGCGTTCCAACTCTTCGATCAAAAACATGCCATCTTCATTGACCAACTCCTCAGGGCCAACAAAAGTTGTTTCGCCAATGGCCAGCTGCTTTTCGTTAAGGCATGGATAGGCAGTATTTAAAAAGCTGAAAGTTTGCTTCGCCTGTGGAATGGTACCAACCTGTTCCACCTTACGCATGTCCCAGGGGGTTTCAGTTCTTAATTTTCCTTTGAATACCGGCGTTGTGGTGTCATTGTCAAATGTTTGACCTTTTTCAATGCTTAGCCATGTACGATAGCGACCGTCGCATGTGTGCGATGTAATAACCGAACCATCGGTTGTAGCACCTTTAGCGACCATTATGCTGGTACAGCTTTCACCGAAATACGGGTCGTTTTTTTGTTCAAATATGCTTTGTGCCTGCAGGCTTGCGATAGATCCAAGCGCAAGAACAAGTAATAAGAAATGTTTCTTCATGAGATTTTACTTTTAAACATGATCATTCGAGGTAAAAATAGTAAAACGTCTCCTTATGGAAGCTAACAATCATCAGGGAAAAAGCTTTAAGCAATAAAAAGCAAGCACAAATTCCACTGATTGACACAAATAGTTCCGTATGAAAGAACTACCCATTTCTGTAATTGGTGGTTAAGGAATAATAAGTAGTTGATTAAAATCTTAACAGGTAATATCTGTAAAGCATTCTATTACAATTATTCATAAATTAGCTATTCTGTATACCAAATAACTAACCCATGAGAACAAAGATACTATTGCCAACTCTTGTATCCGTTTTACTGCTTTCAGGATGCTCATTGCTTAAATTTCAACTTGAATCACCAACCGAAGCATTGCCAACCCAGGAACTTAACACCCGGATGGCTGTACGTTCCTATTACAAATCCTTTAGCGGATCAGTTATTCAGGCTGCCGATTCTATCATATCACTTACCGATGATATGGCTATTAAGGTGGAAGCAATAAGATGGAAAGGGGCCGCTACAGGCGCTTGCACGCGAACGGCTTTTCAAACCGATGCTGAAATTGCTTTGATTGATACCTGGTTACTGGCCAGGCAAATGGACGAATACCTGGGAGCTAATAATCTGTTTGGCAGGTATTCGGGCATTGCTCAAAGCTGCGCTGTTGAACTGCACCAAAAAATTGATTCTCTGGCCCTACGCAGCAACCACAGAAAACATTACGAGAAACTGGCCACCTTTGTTAAGGAGTATCCGCTTCCGGATGACTTGTATGAATGGCAGTTTTCAAAGTTTGATACACGCCCTGAGCTGATAGAATATCTTCAGATACCCGATTCCTTGTATACATCAACCATTGGTACCGGCGCCGAGGTAATGAATGATTTTACCGACCGGATAAGTGCCTACAATGAGCAGATTAAGTCGCAGCTGGCCTGGGAAAAAGAACTGATACTCCTGACATTTGAAAATGACACCCTGATGGAGCCTTACCTGGCACGTATTGATTCACTTTCACTAATGCTTAACCGCCTGGCTGTAGTTGCGCAGGAATCTCCCGAAATGATGGGGGTGATCGCAGTGCGCCTGCGAGAGGAGTTGAGTCCGCTGGTATATGATTTTAACTCTGGTATGCGCAATGGTATTAATGACCTGTCGCAGGAAAGGGAGGAGTTACAGAAATACCTTGATGAGCAACGCAAATTATTGCGCGACGATTTAACTGAATCGGGTAAAGTACTGATTGAAGAAACCACAGATAACCTTATTCGTTTTGTAAGACGGATATCGTGGTTGATTGTTTTTGTGATAATTGTTTTGATTGGTGTTATCTTTGGTCTGCCTTTTACACTTGGCTATTTGTTAGCCAAAGCACGCTTTAAACCACGTGCTCTTAAATCAAAAAATGAAAAGTAAAGCACCATATGAAAAAAAATGTACTATTAGCAGCTCTTGTCATGTTGATCGCATCATGCACAATAAAAGAAGAAATAAAAACCTATCCATTTTATATTGGAACCTATACCGATGGTGACAGCGAAGGAATATACCATGGCGTGTTCAATGGCGACGGATCGTTTGACTCACTGCAGCTGGTTGCAGAATCGCCTAACCCATCATTTCTGGCCTATGCCAATAACAGGCAATCCCTGATTGCAGTGGGTGAGCTTGATATTGAAGGAACAGGCACTGTGGAATCGTATAAGGTATCGGTCAATAAATTAACTCCTGTATCGACATCTATCAGCGGAGGGGCCCATCCCTGCCATGTGAGTGTAAACAGTAAAGGCGATGTGTTGATGGCTAACTATTCCGGTGGCAATGTGGGCTATGTAAAGCTTAGCGAATCGGGCCAGCTGAGTGACCTGCTAGCTACAGGCCAGCATAGCGGGCAAGGACCTACAGCACGTCAAACCAAACCACATGCTCATTCGGCCTGGTTTATGAATGATTCTGCAATTGTTGCCGTTGATCTGGGTATCGATCAACTGTTGTTTTATCAACTCAAAAACAATCAGCTTACTATAGTCGATAGCCTAAAGCTGGCAGCTGGTGCCGGGCCGCGACATTTAGCAATGCATCCGCAAAAAGAGGTAATGTATGTCATCAATGAGCTGAACAGCACCGTTACAGTTGTTAGTAAAAGTGAAAATAAATGGGTGACAGGTCAGACTATCACCACCCTTCCTGAAGGTTTTAAAGGAGATAATTATTGCGCTGACATTCATGTTTCTCAGGACGCACGTTTTTTATATGCGTCAAATCGCGGGCATAACTCCCTCGCCATATACCAGCTTGATGCTACCGGTCTTGCAATTAAACCAATCGGTCATGAAACGGTAAGGGGCGAATGGCCCCGTAACTTTTCATTAACACCTGATGGCGAATTTATCATTGTTGCCAATCAACATTCCAATAACCTGGTAGCTTTTAAACGTGATAGCCAGAGTGGTTTATTGAGCTTTGTAAGTGAGGTGAAGGCGTTTAGCCCTGTTTGTGTTCTGTTTTAAACAATTGATCTGTATAACGCGGTTATTTGTCGATCCCGATAGTTATTCGGGAGAAAACTGATTGACTGTTGAATTGTTGAATTGTCAATAGTTTAAGAGATTATACGTTGAAAAATTAAACTACTCAACTTCTCAACTATTAAATTGTTGTGTAGTCGAATTGTCGAACTGTCGAATTGTTGATAGTTTAAAAGTTTATAAGTTGAAAAATTAAACTACTCAACTATTCATTTGTCGAACGGTCGAGTTGTCGAACTGTCGAATTGTTTATAAGTTGAACGATTAAACTAATAAACTGCTAAACTATATTTTTTAACCAAGCTGTAAATAGCAGGCTGAAGGTCTGCCATATCATAGCCCGGGGCAAAGCATAGCGACGCCCCGGGTTTGTAATGCAAGTAAAAAAAACGGTGCAACAGCAATTGTTCTTCGTGCACTTCAGTTCCATGCACCGGTATAGCAAATGCCCGATTATGAGTAAATTTAATGTGAGATGTGTGGATGTTCGATGTACGATGCGGGGATGTAGGTTCGATGTTAAACTACTAAACTACTAAACTACTCAACTATTAAACTACTCAACTTCTCAACCATTAAACTATTCAACTGTCAAATTGATTATTGTTGAACCGTCTATCTATCTAATAACCTACCTATCTAAGCACCTAATATTCTAATCAGCTTTTCTTATCTTTGCGCCTCAAATTTCGACGATATGCAATTTCCCTGGGGACACAATAAGCGTTATAACGATTACAGTTCATATATACGGCGTACTTTTGGTGAGCGCGTTCAAAAGGTTTCAATAAATGCAGGTTTTACCTGTCCTAACCGCGATGGTTCAAAGGGAACAGGAGGATGTGCATTTTGTAATAACAGTACTTTTAATCCCTCCTATTGTGGTCCTGAGCTGAGTATTACCGAGCAAATTGATAAAGGTTCATCCTTTTTCAGACCGAAATACCAGACACAACAATACCTGGCCTATTTTCAGGCCTACAGTAATACCTATGGCGAGACTGATTACCTGTTGGAGCAATATCAACAGGCCCTTGATCATCCCAAGGTTACAGGTATTGTACTGGGTACGCGGCCAGATTGCATTTCAGATGATTTGCTGGAACACCTTAAAGAATGGCGCAAAGACTATTATATCGCCATTGAACTGGGTGCTGAATCAACATCCAATGAAACCCTTGCGCAGATAAATCGTGGGCATAGTTATGAGGAGACCATTGAGGCAGCGACTAAAATTTCCGCTGCAGGAATCCCCGTCGGCATGCACTTGATACTGGGATTACCCGGAGAAGATAGAAAACAGTTGTTGCAGCATGCCGTAGAGGTGTCCGCATTACCCATTAACTTTTTAAAACTACACCAGCTACAGATTGTCAAAGGCAGTGCTTTTGCCGGTATTTACGAAGAAAATCCTGCTCACTTCAATTTGTTTACTGCCGAAGAGTTTATTGACCTGATAGTAGACTTCCTGGAGTTGATGAACCCGCAGATTGTGATGGAACGATTTATCAGTCAGGCACCCCACGATTTGCTGATAGCGCCCCGCTGGGGTTTAAAGAACTTTGAGTTTGTGGCTAAAGTTGAAAAGCGCCTGGCAGAAAGGGATACCTGGCAGGGACGCCTCTATAAAGCATAAGTCATCTATTACTTTAGAAATTTCTTATCAACAAATTCCTGGAAAGTCTCCTTATACTGATCGCTGATAGGGATGTAAGTCTTATCAAATACGATTCGGCTGCGTTCTATTGTAGTTATTTTATTGAGGTGGACTATAAATGAACGGTGTACACGCATGAAAGTATCAGGCGGAAGATGTTCAACCAGTTTTTTTATACTCATAAGAGCCATCACAGGTGCTTCATTGTCCAGGAATATACGCACATATTCACGCATACCTTCAATGTAACGTATGTCGGCATAATTGATCCTGATTACCTTGTATTCAGATTTAATGAACAGGAAGTTATCACCATGTCCGACAGACTCTGCAGACACAGGATCTGAGAAATACAGATCCTTTGCTTTACCGGCTGCCTTTAAAAAGTCGGTATACGCGATTGGTTTGAGCAAATAATCCACCGCATTGACCTTAAAGCCTTCAAGGGCATATTCGCTGTAGGCCGTGGTAAATATTACCTTGGGACCATTGTTGAGTGTTTTTACAAAATCCATCCCGTTCAAATCGGGCATATTAATGTCAACAAACAATAGGTCTACTGTATTGTCAGCCATAAAACTCATGGCACTTAACGCACTTTCAAA
Source organism: Carboxylicivirga agarovorans (assembly GCF_050589845.1). Lineage (NCBI taxonomy): Bacteria > Pseudomonadati > Bacteroidota > Bacteroidia > Marinilabiliales > Marinilabiliaceae > Carboxylicivirga > Carboxylicivirga agarovorans. The sequence goes on from NZ_JBNGPA010000043.1 coordinate 36,950, forward strand.
CTGACCGCGTAAGTCCAGAAAGGGTGTTTTCTCAATGTAAGCGGCCATTTGCTTTAAAGCTAAAGGTTCGTCGTCAATGGTTATACAACGTATCATAGTGGTAATGTTAATTTGATCAGGTAATGTTCTGAAGTACTTTCTTCATGCAGCTTGTATTCTTTGCCATACAAAATATCCAGTCTTTTTCTCGAATTCTCTGTTCCAATGCCCGATGGTTCGTCAATAGTGTTGCTTGGATGATTCGAATTACGTATGCTGAACTCCAGTTCATTATTAATGAAATGGATATTGATGTAAATAAAGGATTCATGCTGGTAGCTTATCCCATGCTTAAAAGCATTTTCAACATAGGATGTGAACAAGAGAGGAGGAAGCAAAGCATCGGGCATTGGCTCGCTGATGTTCAGCTGAATGTCCACTTTATCAGAGAAACGAAGCTTCATCAGATCAATGTAGTTACGTATAAAGTCCACCTCCCTGTTAATGGGAATGCGCTCGGCATTGGAGTCGTAAAGCAGGTGACGCATCAACTTTGATAACCGTATGATGGAATCTTTAGCTTCTTCAGTGTCCAGATCAATGAGCGAATGAATGTTATTGAGCGTATTCATAAAGAAGTGCGGACTCACCTGGTTGCGCAAAAAAGCAAGCTCACTTTTTACCTTCTCCTTTTCCAGTATTTCCTGTTCCTTTTCAAGGCGTGTCCACCTGAATACAGTGCGTAGACCGGAGTCAAAACCAAGGATTAAAAAAGCCAGTATAAAGGAATTAACCTGCGGAGGGATAGCTTCGGGACCTTTTTCGCGCGCCTGTGGCCGGTGGGGCGGAGGCATTCGTCTGTCTCCTTGCTGGCCTGGCATAGGCTGGTGCATCTCCGGTGGTCTCCTGTTGTTTTCAGGTTTTTTGGGTATGATGTAGTTCGTGAGAATAACAAAGGCAAAAGTGCAGAGTATCCCCGTAAAGAAATACAGCCATCTTTTGCGCTTAAACAGCAGCAGGGGAACCAATACAAAATGATTGATCAGTGAAAGGCCCAGGAAAGGCAGTAGTCGTAACCATGTGCCGAACAACTTTTTCCAGATCGTTACATCAATATTATCGGTGAAAATTACCGGAGCGGCAAATATGAAAAGCCATATAGTTGCAAATATGAGGTGCTCGGTGATGAGTAGCGATGGATGTTTATCGTTTTTGGACATACTACAAATATAATAGAATCAGTGGGATTCGTTCTTTACGGAGGATTGAGTATAAGAGGGTGCTGTACTGTTTGTGAGTTGCCTCAGAAAGCTAAGTTATCTCAAGCACCCTCTTTTCATTCCCGATTTATTGCTTTAAATAGTCTGTTACAGCATCATTGCGACTTTGAACATGACTTTTAAGTTCTTCAATACCGTTGTCGAAGTCAGTGTCACTGCTGAGGAAAGAATATGACTGGCGCTCGGCATATGCATAGTCTTTTAACAAAGTGTAGTAGTCATTATATACTTCTGTAATCTCAGCCGGTATAAATACTTCATTGATAAACTGCTCAAGATAAGTATTGTATAGCTCTTTGTATTCGGGTATATCAACCAGGTAACTGATCAAAGGCCAGTTATTACCCACTTCGTCCATGGAGAGGCTTAGGGCGCCGCCTTGTTTGCCAAATTGCAATGCCTCGTTATTGTCCCAGGGAATCCATGTTAATAAGCCGTCAGCAGGATTGTTGTACAGGTAATAGTTGTGCGTCATACGACCATAGGTATCCCAGTTCTGAATAATGGTATTGGCGGCCAGCCATTTCATAAAACCATCCACATTGAGGATGCTTTCCAGCTCCGCTTTCCACGTTTCTATATCGTTGGTTCTTGTTGATGAGTTGATGATCGTATATAAGGCTTTTACATCGGAATAATCAGCAACGTCTTCATTGGTTTTCTTTTCCATTTCTTCGCTATTATAGGTTCCTGAGGCGAAAGAGGCCGCATCACCATCGGGCTTGTATAAATTACCGCTACCATCGCTAAACTGCGAATCCAGAACCGTATCATCCACTTCTTCAACAATGGTATAAACCCCATAATATTCAGGACCATTCCCCTTATCAACATATAATGCGCAAAAGGAGGTTTGTGCTGATGCAAGACCAAACTGACGGAAAAGGTCGGCCACTACTTTTTCCCGAAGCAAGGAAGAATCATCAAAGTTGTTATTGAGATTCAGTTGCTTAAAGCCATAGAAACGTTGGTTTTTCAATGCCGGGTAATCATCTTCAAATTCATCAAAATCGAGCTTAAAGGATAGTTTATTATTTCCTGACTGATAGGCCGAACGTAAGCTGGAGTTCCCTTTGAAGCGAACACCTACCTGATACCATTCGGTATTGTCATAGGTAAATGAACAAGGTACCCAGATCGGATCAAAATCACTGGTCGAGGGCATGCCACCCCCAGGACCACCACCGGGTCCGCCACCCGAGCTGCTAATGTTAGCAGCCAGATCAGACTGCATGACAGCCCAGTTATCGGAACTGATACTGATATCGATGCGTTGAACAGTATTTTGAGGAAAAACAATAGCATAATCGGGTGTTACGCTGTTACTGTGCGTTTCTTCTGACCAGTCGGGATACGATTCAGGGTCAGTTATTTCTTCATCTGAACCCGATTCTTCGGCAGGTGTCAGGCTATCATCGTTTCTGCAACTCCCAAAGAAGAGAAACGTGGCGATGAATAAAAAAGTACAGGTAATTGAATGTGCAGTTTTCATATCGGAGAATTTTAGAATTTAAACTTATAACCCAGGTACATAATGTGTTTGTTTTCGTATCGTTGCATATAGTAATCGAGTTTATATCCCATGCTGATCGAATTGGTTTTGTTGATCTTATAATCTGTTCCAAGCGAATAACGCACTTTAAAGAGTTCATTGTTATTCATGTCCCTGAACAGCTCGGCACCGGCAAAAGGGGTGAACTTGCATTTGCGAATGTTGTATTCAAGGCCGGCTTTGGCACGCAAGAATTCACCATTTTCATCGTCTTCTGAATAATTGGTGTAGCGCAATCGCACAGCGGGTTTCCAGCGTTTGAGCTTGTATTCATACCGCATGTCAAAAGCATATCGCTGGAGGTATTCTGTGTCCTTTGTTGAACGTTCGTTGGCTATGAACCGATAGCTGGCACCCAATGAAAGGCGTTTAAAAGGATTGTATACAGTCCTGAGCTCAAGAATACATTTATCTATGGAAAAAGCTTCATCAAATCGAAGTTCAGGTATGGCCTGCAGCTTCCATTTGTCGGCTAGTTTATAGCTGAGCTTAAACTCAGTGCGTGTTTGTGAGGTGTTCTCAATATCCTGTGCTTCTGCATCAAAAGCTATTACAGCAATTAACAGGATGAAAATGATATATGACTTGTATTTGTTCATTCTATTGGCATTTATGATTATTGGCACTGTAATAAAGGGTAATGTCAGCTACGTCGCGCAGAAAGTCTATCTTGTTGATCTCGAATCGACTGATATTGATTCCTGTGCGGTTTTTCATATCACGAAGCAGTTCCTCATGCTTCATCAGGTGGATGTTTTCAATGTGTTCGTAGGTAAGTTGAACCGATAGTTCCTGCTTTAAAGCGAGACGTTTTTCAAGAAACCACAAGCCAAAAACGATGACCATATTAGTCAGTACCAGCTCGGCATAGCTGACCTTTTTATTTGATAAAGCGTTGATAACAGAAATGCCAATCACAATAAACAGGTAGGTCATTTCCTTGATTGGTATGGCATCCGTTCGATAGCGTAAAATGCCAAATATGGCAAATAAGCCAAGCGCAAAGCCAAGTTCCAGCTTAACGTTGCTGAGCAGGAAACACAATAGAAATACGATTACCCCAATAACGATAAAGCTGAAATAAAAATCTTTACGACGGCTTCGTTTGGCATACATGTAATGGACCACTATGAATATCAGGATGGTATTTAGTGCGAGCCTGAGAAGAAGTTCAGTGAAATCATTAACGTTAATGAGTTTTATACCCAGTAAACGCAGGTTATCTTCCCAATCAGGTAGTTGATTAGCTGTTTCAGTAACTTGTGCAAGTCCTGTTTGTATGAATTGTTCAATGCCCATGTGTGTGATTTAGATTAATTGTTAATAGTCAATGTTTTTGTGAGTCGACGGATCTTTGGTTTAAAAGCATTGTGTTTTAAATTGTCATCAGTTAAAGCACGACCAAAGCAGTATTTGCTGAAGCCGGTTTTTTTAATGCCCATGGACGATAAAAGACTTTTTAATGCGGAGTTGGCACGGCTTCCGTCGGTCTTTACCTCAATAATAGCCAGATGGTCCAGGCTTATCTCCTGGTCTTTATTCTGAAAGTTGATATTGAAATCAATGGTGCAGCGCTCGTCAAAAGATTTACTAACCAGGGTGATGCGATGAAATTGATTGCGAATGGCCGGATGCAGGTCGTTCGTGGTGAACGGGCAGTTATTGGATAGAAACAACTGTGCATCATGGTCAAAAGCATTGATCTCAGTATTGGTTGGGATCCTGTTTTTAATTGTTCGCCCTTTATTATTTTTACGCTTTATCTCTAAAAAGGAAATACCCGAGTCAACATAGGTTCGATGTCTTATTTTATACCGGTTAAGGTGCCCGTTATGATGGGCTTTATACATACTGTTGAGGGAAGTGTCAAAGTAGGTTGTCGAATAGGATAGTATTTGCTTTTGCTCTATTTCAAGGATATAGTAAAACCTGCTGATACGTTTTAGAATTTCATTAAGCCGCCTGGCATGAAAACAGTATTTTGTATCTATACGGTTCATCAATTTAACCTGTTCTATATCTTTTAGACTAATGCTTTTCATATAAGGTAAAGTCATAGTTGTTGAATTATAGTGGTGAAATCAGGAGTGGATTATAACTGTCCAGATTAGCAGCATGATTATCGCAAGTACATACAGAAAAGGAAGTATGCGTAAAAAGCGATCTGTCTGTGACCTAAAATGCTTCATCGTATCCGGGTTTTTAAATGAGTAAAAAGACAGCTGATAAATCGGCTTTGTCAGATCAAATGTACCCTTGCGCACCATCAGTAAGGAATGTAATCAACAGGACCGGATTTTTCATCTACGAATCAGTTCATTTGTTCTATTGGAATGAAGGGCTTTTTTCTGTCGAACTGATTATCCCGATAGACATCGGGAGTCGAATTGATAAACTGTTGAATTGATAAACTGTCGAACTGATAAACTGTCGAATTGTCGAACCGTCAAATTGTTTATGAGTTTATGCGTTACTAAGTTGAACGATTAAACTGCTAAACTATTTTTTTTTACCAAGCTGTAAATCAGCTCTCCTCCTGGCAAGGAGGAGTACCTCGACGAAGGAGAGGGGAGGTGGTTTTAAGTCTTCTTTATAAATTAGTTTTCAACAATATAAGAAAGATATGAAAAGTAACCGGCCAGAAATGATTTATAGGAGAAAACTATTGAGAAACAGAGCAACTCCAGCGGAATGTGAACTTTGGAATTACCTTAAA